>DATDBD010000131.1:0-10557 GCA_036525015.1 Lysobacter sp. | reverse complement strand
GATCGGCTGGCCCGCGGCCACTCGGCCCAGCACCTGCAGCGTCACGACGTCCAGGCGCGTGCGGCCCGGGATGCGGATGCCGCGCTTCTGGTTCGGCGACAGTTCGATCAGCCCGGCTTCCGACAGGGCCTGCACGTGCTTCTGCGCGGCGTTGCGCGAGGCGAAGCCGAAGGCCTCGGCGATCTCGGCCAAGCTGGGCGATTGGCCCTGCCCCTCGATCCGCTCACGGATGAAGGCCAGTATGGCGGCGCGTTTGGAGGGCATATCTGACATGGTGTACATTTGTACACCCAGCGGGCAGGATTCGCCAGCCTCAAAGGAAAGGCCGACGGGTTCCCCCGCCGGCCTTCGGGCGAACACAACGAGGGTTTACTTGGCCGGCGCGCTACCCGGCGGGAACGCCTCGAACATCTTGGTGATACCCGCCTGGGCGATGGCCTGGGCCTTTTCCGGCGAGCTGGGAATGGTGTCGGACGCCGTGCCGCGCCAGATCGCCTTCTTGGTCCGGGTGTCGAACATGTCCACCACCAGCGTGCCGACCTTGTACGTGCGCACCGTCGTCGATGCCGAGCCCATGCCGCCCATCCCATACCAGCCCCAACCGCCCCAGCCCGGGCCGCTGTAGAAGGTGTCGATGTCGTGGCGTTGCTCGGTAGCCACGTGCGCGGCGACTCCGACATCGCCATTGGGGGCCTGGGTCCAGCCCTTGGCCTGCAATTGCGCGTCGACGGCGGCGATGATGCGCTCCTGCGCCAGAGGCGAAACGCCTTCCGGCTTGGCCAGCCAGGTATAAGTCCGGTACTGGGAGAACTGCGCGCTCGGATCGGAATCGGTGTGGACCGTGGGCGAACTGGCGCAGGCCGCCAGCATCGTCAGCAGCGCGACGCCTAGTGCAAGAGACTTCATAGCTGTCCTCCCTGGAGTCTGTGTTGGAGTAAATGCCTGGACGGAGGGAATCCGTTCGACTGCAAACGGATTGCGGTCATTCGGGTGGCCGCCATTTCCCTCTCGAAGAACACTCAACGCGTAACGAAATAGACTCCATTCCCGTGAAATACGCGTGAAGCATCCAGCCACCCGAACCAGGGCGCATTTAGCTACGAAGCCCTGGTCGCTGGAAACGAGATCGGCACCCCGCGATCAGCGTCAGCCGGCGTGTCGCGCGATGACTTGCGAACAATCAGGCCTCGTCGCCGCCCACACCCGTGCCGCTCCTGGCCTTCTCCCGCGCGACACGCAGCCGGTCGAGCTTTTCCTTCAGCTTGATCTCCAACCCGCGCTCGACGGGCTCGTAGTACACCCGCTCACCCATCGCATCCGGGAAACCGGTCTGGTCGAGCGCGATGCCGCCCTCGCGGTCGTGGTCGTACTGATAGCCCTTCGAATACCCCAACTGCTTCATCAGTCGCGTCGGTGCATTGCGCAGGTGCAGCGGAACATCCTGCGTGCCGTATTCGCGGACATCGCGCCGGGCCGCGTTGTAAGCGTTGTAGGCCGCATTGGACTTGGCGGTGCTCGCCAGGTAGATCGCCAGTTGCGCGAGTGCCAAATCGCCCTCCGGGCTGCCCAGCCGGTCGTACGTGTCCCAGGCCTCGATGGCCATCTGCTGGGCGCGTGGGTCGGCCAGGCCGATGTCCTCCACCGCCATGCGCGTCAGCCGGCGCGCCAGGTAATGCGGATCGCATCCGCCGTCGAGCATGCGTGCCAGCCAATAGACGGCGGCATCGGGATTGGAGCTGCGCACCGACTTGTGCAGCGCCGATATCTGGTCGTAGAACTGCTCGCCACCCTTGTCGAAACGGCGCGTACGATCGGCCAGTACCTGCGCCAGCGTGGCGGTGGTGATTTCGCCGTCCTCGCCTTCGGCCAGCTCGGCGGCAATCTCCAGCAGCGTCAGTCCACGACGCACGTCGCCGTCGGCCGCACGCGCGATCTGCGCAAGTGACTCGTCGGCGACACGCAGCCCTCGACCGCCCAGTCCCCTTTCCTCGTCCGCAAGGGCCTGTTTGAGCGACTGCTGGATGTCGTCGGGTGACACCGCTTCCATCACGTGCACGCGGCATCGCGACAGCAACGCCGAGTTGAGCTCGAAGGACGGATTTTCTGTGGTGGCGCCGACGAATACGATCGTGCCGCGCTCGATGTGCGGCAGGAAGGCGTCCTGTTGCGTCTTGTTGAAGCGGTGCACCTCGTCCACGAAGAGCACGGTGCGCTGTCCTTCGGCGAAGCGCTGCGCCGCTTCGGCCAGCACCTGCCGTACTTCCGGCAGCCCGGACAGCACGGCCGAGATGGCGCGGAAATCGGCATGGGCGTATTTCGCCAGCAGCAGCGCCAGCGTGGTCTTGCCGCAGCCTGGCGGCCCCCACAGGATCATCGAGTGCACACGGCCGGACTCGACGGCCCGGCGCAGCGCCGAGCGTGGCGCCAGCAGCCGTCGCTGCCCGACCATCTCGTCGAGCATGCGCGGCCGCATACGCTCGGCCAGCGGCCGCAGCGCGTCGCGATCGACGCTCAACAGGTCATTCTCGGGGACGGTGCTGCGGGATCTGCTCACAGCGGAATTCTAGCGTGGCCGGACCCGTCGGTCCGGCCTGCCCGGCGGCGAGGCTCAGCCCTCGCCGATCACATCCACGCCCTTGGGCGGGGTGTACTTGAACTTGTCGCGACCGAAGGCGGGGTTGCGCTTCCAGCCGCTGAAGCCGATGTCGGTCTTCTGGCCCAGCGCATCGACCACCTGCATGCGTTCCAGCCCGCCCTTGCCAAATCCCAACAGGGCGCTGCGGAAACTCGCATCGCCTTCCTTCTTCGGCGTCAGCTGCAGCCAATTGAGACCTTCGCGGGCACCGAGGTCCTTGACGTTGAACTGCGCGTCGAGCTTGCTCGGATCGATCAGCGCCGACAGCGGGCTGTTCTGTTCTTCGACACCCTGCGGCCGCACGGTCACCTGCTGCAGGTCCTGGTCGTAGACCCATACTTTCTTGCCGTCGGCCACGATCAACTGCGGATACGGCTTGACGTATTCCCAACGGAAAAGACGCGGCGCCGACATCGCGACATGCCCGCTCGAGCTTTCCTTGAGCTTGCCCTGCGGGTTGAAGACCTGTTGGGTGAACTGTCCATCCAGGCCCTTCAGTCCCTGGGTGAAGGCATTGAGATCGTCGCGCGCGCCGGCCCATGCCGGAACGGCCAGCAGCAGCGCCACGACGGCGCTGGCAACACGAATTGCACGCATGAAAAACTCCAATCGATCGATGGCGGCGAGTGTGCCGCTGGTCTGCTGAATAGGGTTGAAAAAGCGGAGCGTCGAGCGCCCCGTTATTTGGGCGGTGGCGGTGCCAGCACGCTGCGATCGCCGTTGTGCTCGGGGGAACTGACGATGCCGGCCGCTTCCATCGCCTCGATCAGTCGCGCGGCGCGGTTGTAGCCGATCTTCAACCGGCGCTGCACGCCGGAGATCGATGCGCGTCGGGTTTCGGTGACGATGCGCACGGCTTCGTCGTACAGCGGGTCGGATTCGTCGCCTCCGCCGCCGCCGGATTCCGGCAGGCCGGTCGCGCCGACCACCACGCCATCGCCCAGCGTCTGCACCTCGTCGAGCACGCCATCCACGTAGTCCGGACCGCCGCCGACCTGTTTGAGGTGCTCGACCACGCGGTGCACTTCCTCGTCGCTGACGAAGGCGCCGTGCACGCGTTCGGGCATCGCGGTGCCGGGCGGCAGGTACAGCATGTCGCCGTGGCCCAGCAGCGTCTCGGCGCCGGACTGGTCGAGAATGGTGCGCGAGTCGATCTTGCTTGACACCTGGAATGCGATGCGCGTGGGGATGTTGGCCTTGATCAGGCCGGTGATGACGTCCACCGACGGACGCTGCGTGGCCAGGATCAGGTGGATGCCGGCGGCACGCGCCTTCTGCGCCAGGCGCGCGATGAGTTCCTCGACCTTCTTGCCGACGATCATCATCATGTCGGCGAATTCGTCGATGAAGATGACGATGAACGGCAGCGTCTCCAACGGCCGCGGTGCTTCGCCCAGTTCCGCATTGGGCTTGAACAGCGGGTCCATCATCGGCTGGCCCGCGTCCTCGGCGTCCTTCACTTTCTTGTTGAAGCCGGCCAGGTTGCGCACGCCCACGGCCGACATCAGTTTGTAGCGTCGCTCCATCTCGGCCACGCACCAGCGCAGGCCGTTGGCGGCCTCCTTCATGTCGGTGACCACCGGCGCCAGCAGGTGCGGGATGCCCTGGTAGACCGAAAGCTCCAGCATCTTCGGGTCGATCATCAGCATCCGCAGGTCCTTGGCGGAAGCCTTGTACAGCAGCGAGAGCACCATCGCGTTGACCGCGACGGATTTACCCGAACCGGTGGTACCGGCGACCAGCAAGTGCGGCATGCGCGCCAGATCCGCCACGGTCGGCCGGCCGGCGATGTCCTTGCCCAACGCCAGCGTCAGCGGGCTGGTGGACTTGTCGTATTCCTTCGAGCGCAGCAGCTCGGACAGGAAGATCATCTCTCGCGAAGTGTTCGGCGTTTCCAGGCCGACCACCGACTTGCCGGGGATGACGTCGACCACACGCACCGACTTCACCGACAAACCACGGGCGATGTCCTTGTCGAGCGAGCTGATCTGGCTGACCTTCACACCAGGAGCGGGTTCCAGCTCGAAGCGCGTGATCACCGGGCCCGGATAGGCGCCGACCACCTGCGCGTCGATGCGGAAGTCCTTGAGCTTGAACTCAATCTGCCGCGACAGCGTTTCCAGCGTTTCCTCGCTGTAACCCTTGGGCTGCGGCTTGGGATCGTCGAGCAGGGCCAACGGCGGGATGCCCGTGCCGTCGCCGACATGGAACAGCGGGATCTGCTGCTCGCGCTTGGCGCGATCGCTCTTCTCCACGACCGGTGCCGGCGGCGGCTCGATCTTGACCGGCGCACGCTTGGCGCGCAGCTCGGTGTCGACCTTGCGCGCTTCCTCTCGCTCCTCGCGGAACGCGCGCGTCTGTTGCCACTCGGTCGCCTGCTGGCTGCCGCGGCGGAACGTCTTGCTCAGCAACGGACCCAGCGCCAGCGTCCACTGGCCAATCTTGTCCATCACCGTCAGCCACGACAGACCGGTAGCCAACGTCACCGAGATCAGAAGCAACGCGAGCAGGAACAGGTTGCCGCCGACGGGGCCGAAGCCGCTGTAGAGCGACTTGCCCACCAGCTGGCCAAGAATGCCACCGCTGCGCGCGGAGAAATCCGCGGCCGGACCGATGCGCAGTTCCAGCAGTCCGGTGGCGGACACGAGGAAACCCACGATTCCGACCAGCCGCAACGCAGGGCCCAGATCGACGTCGCCATCGCCATCGCTGTCCATGCCGAACAACGCAATCCAGGCGATCGCGCCGAGCATCAAGGGCAACAGGAAAGCGACGTAGCCGCACAGGTACAGCAGCACGTCCGCGGTCCAGGCCCCGACCCGTCCGCCGACGTTGTGCAGCGGCGCGGTGATCGAGCCCGAGTGCGACCAGCCCGGATCCTGCGGCGAGAACGTCACCAGGCTGGCCAGCAGGTACAGCAGCAGTGGCGCGATCAGGATCAGCGCGATATCGCGCATCAACCGCTGCCGACGCGGCGACGGCGGAAGCTTTTCCGCCTTGAGTTTCTTTCGGCTTGCCGCGGGTGCCTGGGCCACCGTGATGTTCTGCCTCAGCTAGGTTCCGTTAGTCATTGAATATACGGCGAAACCCTGCCGGATGACAGGGTTTCGGCGAAGATCACAATATCAGCCCTTAAGGGATCCCATCCGCCCCCTCAGTTAGGGGGCAATTCGCGCCGCAGGCGCGAATGGGTGTGGGAGCGCTGGTTGGGGCCCAAGGTTTGCGCGAGCAAACCTTGGGGTAATTCCCAGGCGCGCCTGGGAATTACAGCTTCATGCCCTGCAGCGCCGGGTGAACCAGCTTGCCGGCCTCCACGTTGATGCCGCGCACCAACGCCGGGTTCTCGCGCCAGTTGCCCGAGGCCAGCTTGTTGACCCACGGCAGGATCGCCGCGCAGATCGCCTGCGACGAGGTCTGCGGCACGGCGCCCGGCATGTTGGTCACGCAGAAGTGGGTCACGCCCTCTTCGACGTAGGTCGGCTCCTTCCAGGTGGTCGGACGCGAGGTCTCGAAGCAACCACCCTGGTCGATCGAGATGTCGACCACGACGCTGCCCGGCTCCATCGCCTTGAGCATGTCGCGGGTCAGCACGTGCGGGGCCTTGGCGCCGGTGACCAGCACCGCGCCGACGACCAGGTCGGCCGAGGCGACTTCGCGCGCGACCACGTCGGCATACGGGTACAGGGTGGTCACGTTGTTGCCCAGGCGCATCATCTGCTCCATGCGGTCCTGGCGCATTTCGAACACGACCACGTTCGAACCGCCGGCCGCGGCCAGCGCGGCAGACGCGCTGCCGGCCTGGCCGGCACCGAACACCACGACCTTGCCGCGTTCGGTCGACGGCAGGCCGCCGAGCAGCTTGCCCTTGCCGCCTTCCGGCTGGTGCAGCAGGTGGGTGCCGACCTGCACCGCGATCTTGCCGGCGATGACCGACATCGGCGCCAGCAGCGGCAGGTCGCCGTTCGGCAGCTCGACGGTTTCGAAGGCGACGCCGGTCAGGCCGATATCGAGCAACTGCTTGGTCAGCACCGGCTCGGCGGCCAGGTGCAGGTAGCAGAACAGCAGGTGATCCTTGCGCAGGTGCTTGAGGTCGCCCGCGATGGGCTCCTTGACCTTCACGATCAGCTCGCCCTTTTCGTACAGGCTGGCGGCATCGGGCGCGATCTTCACGCCGAGCTGGGTGTACTGCTCGTCCTTGAAGCCCGACTTGATGCCGGCATCCTTCTCGATCCAGACCTCGTGGCCACGCTTGACCAGGTCGCCGGCGGCGGCCGGAACGAGCGCAACGCGCCCTTCAAGAGTCTTGGTTTCCTTGGGAACGCCGATCCGCATGTCTCTACCTTCAAATTTGTTGAGCCCGCACGGACATGCGCGGGCTGATGCGAGGGGGAGGAATCTTTACAACGCAAAAACGCCGCATGGGCGGCGCGTACCGCCATTGTCTCCCAGTGGTGCTGCGGGCTTCACGGCGCAGTGCAACATTGCGTCCAGGCCACGCGCCTTGTTTTGCAAGGAAGCCGCCGCCAAGCTATGGCATCGACCTTTCCGTCAACACGCCTGCGTATGGCGGAAAACCTTGCGCGAGAGCGCTCACAACAGCCCGCGATTATACCCATGACCCCATCCAAGCACTCCCGCGTCATCATCCTCGGCTCCGGTCCGGCTGGCTGGACCGCTGCCGTCTACGCGGCGCGCGCCAACCTCAAGCCGCTGGTGATCACCGGCCTGCAGATGGGCGGCCAGCTGATGACCACCACCGAGGTCGACAACTGGCCCGGCGACGCGCACGGCCTGCTGGGGCCCGACCTGATGGCGCGCATGCAGGCACATGCCGAGCGTTTCGATACCGAGGTCGTGTTCGACCATATCCATAGCGCCGACCTGTCCCAACGCCCGTTCAGGCTGATCGGCGACAGCGGCGAATACACCGCCGATGCGCTGGTCATCGCCACCGGCGCGACCGCCAAGTACCTGGGCCTGCCGTCGGAAGAGGACTACAAGGGTCGCGGCGTCTCGGCGTGCGCAACCTGCGACGGCTTCTTCTACAAGGAGCAGGACGTGGCCGTGATCGGCGGCGGCAATACCGCGGTCGAGGAAGCGCTGTATCTGTCCAACATCGCGCGCAAGGTCTACCTCGTGCATCGCCGCGACACGCTGCGCGCCGAAAAGATCATGCAGGACAAGCTGTTCGCCAAGATCCAGAGCGGCAAGATCGAGCCGGTGTGGCATCACCAGGTCGACGAAGTGCTCGGCAACGATGCCGGGGTGACCGGCCTGCGGGTGAAGTCGGTGCAGGACGGTTCCACGCGCGATCTGTCGATTCACGGGCTGTTCGTCGCCATCGGCCATACCCCGAACACGTCGCTGTTCGAGGGCCAGTTGGAGATGAAGAACGGCTACCTGACGATCAAGACCGGCCTGGATGGCAATTCCACGCAGACCTCGGTGCCAGGTGTATTCGCCGCCGGCGACGTGGCCGACCAGGTCTATCGCCAGGCCATCACCTCGGCGGGCTTTGGCTGCATGGCCGCGCTGGACGCCGAGAAGTTCCTCGATAAGGAAGGCTGATGCCGCGAGGCGACGTCGTGGAGGCGAAGCCGATGGAAATCCGCGCCAACCTGCAGGATGCGCTGTCCGGCCAGGATCTTGCGCGGATCCACGACTTCCTTGCCCGCGAGTCCTACTGGGCCGCGGGCATTCCACTCGACACCCTGCATCGCGCTCTGCGGCACTCGATCTGCTATGGGGGCTACGCGGACGGCGAACTCGTCGCGTTCGCGCGTGCGATCACCGACCAGGCCACGTTTGCCTACCTGGCCGATGTCTTCGTATTGGCTTCGCACCGGGGGCAAGGCCATGGGCGCGCGATCGTCGCCGCACTGATGGCCGACGAGCGACTGCAGGGCCTGCGACGCTGGCATCTGGTGACGCGCGACATGCAGGCGCTTTATGCCGATCTCGGTTTCAGTGCGCTGAGCCAGCCCGAGCTTCATATGCAGAAGCACGACCCCGACGTCTATCGACGCGGCTGAGATGGCTACCGCGCGCATCTTCGACTCCCTGGCGGAGATACCCGCCGAACCCTGGGATGCGCTGCACGACGGTCGCAATCCCTTCATCGCCCATGCCTTCCTGCGTGGCCTGGAGCAGCACGGATGCCTTCGCGCGAAATGGGGATGGGTGCCTCGTCATCTCACCCTGTGGGACGGCGACGACCTGATTGCGGCGGCCCCGGCCTACCTGAAGGACAATTCGCACGGCGAGTTCGTGTTCGATCATGCCTGGGCGCACGCGTACGCCCAGCACGGGCTCGACTACTTTCCGAAATGGCTGTGTGCCGTTCCCTACTCGCCCGTGACCGGGCCGCGCCTGTTGGCGCGCGATGCGGAGCACCAGCGTGCGCTGGCCGACCTTCTGGCCGAGCTATGCGGCCGCAACGGCCTGTCGTCGGCGCACGTCAATTTCCACGATGATGAGGACGAGACGGCATTCGACGACAACTGGCTGCCGCGCATCGACGTGCAGTATCACTGGCACAACGATCGGGGCTGGAACACGTTCGACGACTATCTCGCGGCCTTCGATCACAAGCACCGCAAGAACATCCGCCAGGAGCGGGCCAAGGTCGCGCGTGCGGGCGTTACGTTCCGCGTCGTCGAAGGCGCGCAGGCCAGCGAAGCCGATCTGGGCACGATGCACGGCTTCTATCTGGGAACCTTCGCCGAATACGGCAACCACCCCGCGCTGACACTGGACTTCCTCAAGCATCTGGCCGCCACGATGCCGTCGTCCCTGGTGCTGTTTCTCGCCGAGCGCGAAGGCGCGCCGATCGCCGGTGCTCTTTGCCTGCGCGGTGGCGACACGCTGTACGGCCGCTACTGGGGCGCAACCGAAGCGATGCCCAGCCTGCATTTCGAGACCTGCTACTACCAGGGGATCGACTACTGCCTGCGTCATGGCCTGACCCGTTTCGAGCCCGGCGCGCAGGGCGAGCACAAGCTCGCGCGCGGTTTCCTGCCGACGATCGTTCATAGCCACCATTGGATCGCGCACGAGGATTTCCGCACCGCATTGCGGGCATGGTGCGCGCAGGAGTCGGCTTCGGTGCGCCAGTACGCTGCGACGCTGTCCGCCCATTCGCCCTTCAAGGCGCCCGATGCCCGATAACCGACTCGATAACCGACTCGATAACCGAAACCCGGATCGGGATCGGGATCGGGATCGGGCAACATCGTTGCGATGAGCGTCCTGCCTGCCTTGTTACCCGCTGATCCCCATGCTCCGTTCCCACCGGCGGAGCAGGCGTTGCGGCATCCGGACGGATTGTTGGCCGTCGGCGGCGACCTGACGCCGACGCGCCTGCTCAACGCCTATCGGCACGGCATCTTTCCCTGGTATTCCAAGGGGCAACCCATCCTGTGGTGGAGCCCCGATCCGCGCGCCGTGTTCCGGACCGATGGCGTGCGGCTGTCGTCGCGGTTCCGCCGTGGTCTGCGCCACTGCGACTGGACCGTGCGCGCCGACAGCGCGTTCGCCGAGGTCATCGAAGCCTGCGCCCACATCCCACGCCCCGGGCAGCGCGGCACCTGGATCATCAAGGACATTATCCGGGCCTATCGGCGCATGCATGAACTCGGGCACGCGCATTCGTTCGAAGTATTCGCCGACGGTCGCCTGGTCGGCGGCATCTATGGCATCGCCGTCGGCCGGATGTTCTTCGGCGAGAGCATGTTCAGTGCGCAGACCGGCGGGTCCAAGGTCGCCCTGGCAGCCCTCGCCCGCCACCTTCACGACTGGGGCTGGCCGCTGATCGACGCCCAGGTCGAGAACGAGCATCTGTTGAGCCTGGGAGCGGAACGCTGGCCGCGCCGCCCTTTCCTGGACGCCGTCGAGCGTCTCGTTGACCAACCGGGCCTGGTCGG
>DATDBD010000130.1:0-2899 GCA_036525015.1 Lysobacter sp. | reverse complement strand
TGGCTGCAGCTGTGGAAGCTGTCCGCGTTGCCAAGCCCGCGCACGATGTAGCTCTTCGCGCCCATGCTGCCCGGGATGATCCCGAGTTCGCCCTCGCGCGCGCTGACCGCGCCCTTGCGCGTGACCAGCAACGACTGCCCGAAATGATCCTCGCGCTGGACGTAGTTGTGGTGGCAGTTCACCGCTTCCTTGTCCAGCTGGAACTTCGGCAGGCGCTGGCGCATGTCGTGCAGCACCCGCGCCAGCATCGCCTCGCGGTTGGCGCGCGCGTAGTCCTGCGCCCACGACACCGCCTCGACGTAATCGTCGAACAGCGGCTCGCCCTCGAGGAAGAACGCCAGGTCCTTGTCCGGCAGGTGGAAGCCGAGCACGCGCGTCTCCAGTTGCCGGCGGGCAAGCTCGATGAAGTAGGTGCCGACCAGGTTGCCGGTGCCGCGCGAACCCGAGTGCAGCATCACCCACACCGCTCCGGCCTCGTCCAGGCAGATCTCGATGAAGTGGTTGCCGCCGCCGAGCGTGCCGACCTGTTTGTCGACCTTGTCCGGGCGGATCTTGGGATGGCGGGCGCGGATCGCCGCGAGCCGCTGCATCAGCCCCGACTGCGCCAACTTGGCCTCGATGCTGTCGGGAATGCGGCGATGGTCGCCACCGGGTCCGTTGCCGACTGGCACGCCGCGCTCGATCGAGTTGCGCAGGTGAGCGAGATCGTCGGGCAGGTCGCTGGCGCGCAACGTCGTGCGCACCGCGGCCATGCCGCAACCGATGTCGACGCCGACCGCGGCCGGGATGATCGCGCCGCGAGTCGGCACGACCGAGCCCACGGTCGCACCGATGCCCAGGTGCACGTCGGGCATGACGGCGACCCACGGGCCGACGAACGGGAGCGAGGCGATGTTGCGCAGTTGCTGGTGGGCCTGAGGCTCCAGCGGCACGCCGTGCACCCAGCCCTTGATCGGCGTGCTGCCTTGCGAGTGCAGGAATTCGTATTGGTTCTGCATGTTCATGGGGAATCCTTTCTTGATAAAGACTCCGCGTGGCGAATCCGTTCGCCACGCGAAGATTACTGCTTCAGGCTGACCAGTTGCTTGATGACGCCGTCCAGGCCGCCGAACACGGTGAGCCGGTCGATCTTCTCCGTGACCTTCTCCAGGGCCTCCAGCTCCTTCAGGCGCATCAACACCGGGCTCTCCTCGATCAGGCGCGCCGTGTTCAGCAGCGAACGGGTGGCGTTGGCCTCCTCGCGACGGCGGATCACGTTGGCCTGAGCCGCCTTTTCCGCCTGCACGACGCTGTTGAGGATTTCCTTCATCTCGCCCGGCAGGATCACGTCCTTGACGCCCACGCCGAGCACCTCGATGCCCAACTCGGTCACGCGGCCGCGCACATACCCGAAGATGTCGCCGTCGAGCGAAGCCTTGTCGCCGAGCAGCTCGTCCAGCGTCTTGGCGGCGATCGCCTTGCGCAGGCCGAACTGCAGCTCGCGGTACACGTAGTCGCCGTATTTGGCGACCTTCGTGCGCGCGGCCACCGGATCGGTGATGCGGATGCTCGCGGCGAGGTTGACGCGCAGGCTGACCTTGTCGCGGGTCAACAACTCCTGACCCGTGACTTCCAGCGACTGCACGCGCAGCTCGATCATCTCGACGCCGACGTTCTTCTGGTAGCTCCAGAAGGCGTAGGCGCCGGGTGCCAGCGTGCGAGCCAACTTGCCGTCGACGAACAACAGGCCCGCGGTCTCTTCCGGCACGATCTGCGACACGGTCAGGCGCTCGAGCACGCCGAGCTGACGCAGGCGCTTGACCACGCCGGCCTCGACATCCAGGCCCTGCGCGATCGAGACCGCCTGCACCTCGACCGGCACCAGGCCCTTCCAGTACAGCCTGCGCGCGCCCGGTGCGAGCACGTCCTCGAGCTTGCCGTTCTTCAGCACCAGGCCGACCTCGTCCATGCCCAAATTGGCCAGAACGAAGTGGTCGGCCAGGCGCTCGCGCAGTGCGGCGACCAGGACGTCGGCATCGCTGCCGGCGTATTCCGGCCTGGCAATGTTGTGCACGACGACCTCGACGCGCTTGAGCGGGTCGAACCAGCGGTACACGCCCGGCGCCAGCACGCCTGCGAATTGACGGTTGCGATACACCAGGCCGCGCTCGCCGTCACCGATCACGACCCTCTTGGTCCAGAACATGATGTGTTCTCCTTGTTGGCTCTGGTGGTCCGATCCGCTTGCTGATGCGCGCGATGGATCGGTTCTCGCGCTTGCTGTTCCAGCCTCTGGATTCAGGTGCCGGGAGTTGGACTTCGGTGAGACGCCGTGCGCCACGGCAGGCAACTCGCGTGAAAAAAGGTGGAAACGCCCCTGACGCCAATGTCGCGGAGCCTGCGCGCTGTCTGCGCGGAGCGTCCGGCGCTCGGACGCGGCTGGCGATGATCTGCCTGGCCGCGCCTTGGTGCGGATCCGCGCGCATGCAGGACGCGGGCCCGGCGACATCGCCGCTGCGAGGCTGCGTTGCGCGATGCGTGGACTGCATCGCCTGGCGCAACGCCGCACGGGGCGTTTCCTGGGTGGGAACTTTCGTTCCCGGTAACGACGTAACAGGTCGTTTTGGAGCGGGATTCGAACCCGCGACAATCAGCATCCAAGGCTGACGCTCTAACCGACTGAGCTATCCAGTGGTGGACGAACCGGATTCGAACCGGCGGCCAACGGCTTTCGCCGTTGCTCTACCTCTGAGCTACCGTCCGCTCTCGAAACACCGTCTCGCGACCCGCGGCATACGCGGCGGCAAAGCCGTGCGCACCGGACGGGAGTTCAAGAACCCGTACCGCTGCAAGTCGTCCGTCGATGTTTCGCATTGGCGCCTCGCGGCGCCAATCCGTTGTGCGACTGCACCTTGCTGCC
>DATDBD010000129.1:0-2315 GCA_036525015.1 Lysobacter sp. | reverse complement strand
GGAGATCCGACCTTCGGTAGTGTCGGCCTGGAAGTCGGGGGCGGTCTCGCCAATGTTGAGTGCCATGGTCAACTCCTGCGGTAGCTTGGATGCGCCACGTCACGGGCGCCGCGCTCCCCACAGCGGCTGCGACCGACCTTGCCGGCGCACCCCTTCGACAACCACCGTCGCGAATCTTACGCCGTTGCGCGCAACTCGAATGCTATTCAGATCCGCTGACGTTGGGGTGCACGGCTTTCGTTTACGGCATCCCCGGACGCATCGGCGAGGCGATGCTGCGCGCGAGCCAGTCCCGCGCCCGTCAACGCCCAGGCCAGGGCAATGGCGGCACCCACCAGCGCGGCGATCGCGGGCTGGTGCGCCAGCATGTCGACCAGCGTCTTGGCCCAACCGCTGACCGCGTCGCCGCCGCGATAGACCACGGAGTCGATGAAGTTCTTGGCCTTGTACTTGGCTTCGGTCGGCACGACGGTGAACAGCATTTCGCGACCGGGCCGCACGAACGCGTACTCGCCAAAGCGGCGAACCACCATCACCACTGCCAGCACCGCGAACGTCGGGGCCAATGCCAGCCACAGAAAACCCAACATGGTGACCACCGGTACGGCCGCCAGCAGCACCCATACCCCCAGGCGCTGCACGATCCTGCCGGTGATGAACAACTGCGAGACGACCGTCAGGCTCTGCACGATGAAATCGATGGTGCCGAACACTTGCGTCTGGTCGGCGCGATCCGGAAAGCGCATCTCCACCAGCCGCGCCTGCTCGAAATAGAGGAACGTGCTGACGCTGGCCAGCAGCAGCACGAACGCGGAAATGCCAAGCAGGTACGGCGATGTCAGCACCGTGGTGATACCGGCGAAGGGACTGCCGCCGAGCGGCCGCTGGCGCGCGCTGGCGGTCAACTCGTCATGCACTGGCTGCGCGTCGCGCCATTGTTGCAACTGCCGCGACGCCACGATGGCCGCGATCAGCAAGGCCGAAGCCAGCCACAACAGTCCTTCATGGCCGATCCGCTCGACCAGCGCGATGCCGATCAGCGGACCGACCAGTCCGCCCAGGCTCGCGCCCGCGGCCATCAACGCGAACACGCGTTTGGCCTGGGCAGTGGGGATCAGGTCGACCAGCACGCTCCACACCACCGAGATGGCGATCAGGTTGAACACCGAGATCCAGATGTAGAACGTGCGCGCGATCCACAGATTCTCCGGCTGCCACCGGAAGCAGATTGCGAACAGCATCAGATTGGCGGCGAAGAACCCGAACGTCCACGGCAGGATGCGACGCCGCTGTACCCATCCGGCGATCCAGCCGAACAGCGGCATCGCCGCCAGCGTCGCCAGGAACGTGCCGGTGAACAACCACTGCAGGTTGTCCACGCCACCGGCAATGCCCATCGTCTCGCGCACCGGACGCAGCATGAAATAAGCGGCGAACAGCAGGAAGAACACCAGCTGCGCGATCAGCACCGGCGCCAGCTCGTCTTCGGCAATGCCGAAGATCCGTGCCACCCACGCCATTCCCTTGCTCATCGTCAGCCCAGCGCCGCGACCAGTGCGGCACGTTGCTTCTCGTCGAGCATGGGCCCCGTACCCGCCTTCAGATTGTCGAGCTGGTGACGCGGCTTGGACGTGGCCGGGATCACCACTGTCACCGCCTCCGGGCTGAGCACGAACTTGAGGATCAACTGCGCCCAGGAGTCGGCACCGACGTCCTTGGCCCACGTGGGCAGCGGCTTGTCGCGAGCCTGCGAAATGAGCCGGCCGTCCTCGAAGGCGCGGTTGATCATCACCGCGATGCCGAGGTCCTTGGCCATCGGCAAAATGGTCTGCTCGATGCCGCGCGATACCGGCGAGTAGTTGATCTGGATGAAATCGGGCTTGTACTTGCGCATCTCCTGGGCGAGCTGTGCCTGTCCGTCCTCACGGTAGTGGGTCAGGCCGGTGTAGCGGATCTTGCCCTGTTGCTTGAGCTCACGCGCCAGCGCGATCTGGGTGTCGGTGTCGCGCAGGTTGTGGACCTGCAGCAGCTCGACCTTGTCGGTCCTCAGCCGGCGCAGCGAGTCCTGGAACTGCGCCAAGCCCTCGTTGCGACCGGTGACGCCGGACAACTTGGTGGCGAGGAACAGCCGTTCGCGCACTTTGGTTTCGGCGACGAGATCGCCCAGCACATCCTCGGCCGAGGAGTAGGTCGGTGCGGTATCGATCAGCTTCGCGCCCGCGGCTACGAAAGTCGCCAGCACCTCGCGCAGCGAAGCGCGCGCATCGGCGTCGCCTCCCACTTCGAAACTGCCGGACGTGCCCATGCCGATGACG
>DATDBD010000128.1:0-4518 GCA_036525015.1 Lysobacter sp. | reverse complement strand
TTTTCCGTTCCTGCATTCGGACCGCATCACCACCGCGACGATGTTCCAGTGCGCCGGCGACGACGCCAACGTGCCTTGCCTGGGCGCCGAGCAGATGTACCAGGCACTGCGCTCGCGCAACGTGCCCACGCGGCTGGTGGTCTATCCGGGCGAGGGTCACGGCCTGACGGTGCCGAGCTACCTGCGCGACCGGATGGCGCGCAATCTGGCGTGGTACGACCAATACCTGAAGGCGATGCCGTGAGCACGACGCGCCCTGCGAGACTTCTTGTTTACTTTGCGTTGTCCGTCGCGTGTGCCATCGCCTCGGCCGCGGAACCGCGCGCGCGCTACCTCGGCGTCCCCTTCGAGGGCACGCCGGGAACGCTCAATGCGATCACCGACGTTGCCGGCGTCAGCGTCGGCCAGGTCACGCTGATCGAAGACCTGGCCAACGGCCACAAGGTACGCACCGGCGTCTCTGCGATCCTGCCGCGCGGGCGCGCCACGTCCGACACTCCCGTGTTCGCCGGCTGGTTCGCGCTCAACGGCAACGGCGAGATGACCGGAACCGCCTGGCTGGAAGAATCGGGCCAATTGGAAGGCCCGGTGATGCTGACCAACACCCACAGTGTCGGCGTCGTGCGAGATGCGGTGATTGCCGAGCGTGCGCGCGCCGGCAGCGCCGACGCCAGCGGCTATTGGTGGTCGCTTCCGATCGTGGCCGAAACCTGGGACGGGCACCTCAACGACATCAACGGCTTCCACGTAACGCCCGAACACACGGCGCAGGCGCTGCGCGAGGCCAAGGGCGGCGCGGTCGCCGAGGGTAACGTCGGCGGCGGCACCGGCATGGTCTGCCACGAGTTCAAGTGCGGCATCGGCACCGCTTCGCGACGCGTCACCGGCGAAGGCCAGGACTACACAGTGGGCGTACTGGTGCAGGCCAACTACGGCGTGCGCGACACCCTGCGCATCGCCGGCGTGCCGGTCGGCCAGCACCTGCGCGAGGACCGTGTCTACACCGACCCGGCGCTCGCCATGGCGGGACATGATGTACCGGATGGCGATACGGGCTCGATCATCGTGGTCGTGGCGACGGATGCGCCGCTGCTGCCGCATCAGCTCAAGCGCACCGCCAAGCGTGCCGGCATGGGGCTGGCGCGGATGGGCAGCTACGCCGGCAATGGGTCGGGCGACATCTTCGTCGCGTTCTCCACCGCCAACGCCGCTGCGGCCGCAGGCGGGAAGATCAATGACGCGCAGTTCGTCGGCAACGACCATCTCGACGGTCTGTTCGAAGCCACCGTGCAGGCCACCGAGGAGGCCATCGTCAACGCGATGGTGGCCGCACGCGACATGACCGGCGAAGACGGCCACTACGCCAAAACCCTGCCGCATGCCGAGCTCGTTCGCCTGCTCAAGCGTTACGGCCGCTACAAGCCGCCGAAGTACAGGTCGCCGAAGTAAGCCAATCCATCATCCTCGAGCACAGCGACACACCATCATGACCAGGATTACCGCCACCACGCTCGCCCCCGCATTGGCCCTGGCGCTGATGGGAACCGCACATGCAGGACCGGCCGCGCCCGCGCAGACGCAGGCGACGGTCATTCGAGCTGGCCATCTGGTCGATGTCGACCACGGCAAGGTGCTCGCCGATCAGGCGATCCGCATCGAAGGCGATCGCATCACGCGTGTGGAGCCTTACTCGCCCGCCGCCGTTGGCGACGCCAAGGTGCTCGACTGGTCGCGCTACACCGTGGTGCCCGGGCTGATGGACCTGCACACGCATATCGCCGACGAGGGCCAGGAAGCCGATCCGGGTGCGCCGCTGAAAAGCACGCCGGCACGCGATGCATTCATCGGCGCGAGGAATGCCCGCGATACCGTGCGCGCCGGCTTCACCACGGTGCGCGACGTCGGCGTCTACCGGGGTCTTGCCGATGTCGCTTTGCGCGATGCGATCAACGCGGGGTACGTGCCCGGACCGCGCATGTTCGTGGCCGGCGCCTACATCACCATCACCGGTGGCGGCGGCGAGATCACCGGGCTGCCCAAGGGCACGGTGGTGCCGAACGAGTTCCGCGTGGGTGTGGCCGATTCGGAGCAGCAAGTGCGGCAGAAGGTCAACTATCTGTTCGACCACGGCGCCGACTTCATCAAGGTAATCGCCACCGGCGCGGTGCTTACCGACGGCACTGATCCGGGCGAATCCGAATACAGCGAAGCGCAGATCCGTGCCGCGGTGGAGGAGGCCGCCAAGCGCGGCAGTTTCGTCGCCGCCCACGCGCATGGCGCGGAGGGCATCAAGCGCGCGGTGCGCGCCGGCGTGCGCTCGGTCGAACACGCGTCTTACCTCGACGACGAGGGCATCGCGCTGATGAAGCAGCACGGCACCTGGTTGGTGGCCGACATCTACAACGGCGATTACATCGACACGGTTGGCCGCCAGGAAGGCTGGTCGGCGGAGAAACTGCGCAAGAACCTGGAGACCACCGACGTCCAGCGCCAAGGTTTCCGCAAGGCCGCCAAGGCCGGCGTCGACATCGGCTATGGCACCGACAGCGGCGTGTACCCGCATGGGGACAATGCCCGCCAGTTCGCCTACATGGTGCGGTACGGGTTGAGCCCGATGCAGGCGATCCAGTCGGCCACGATAGGCGCAGCACGCTCGCTAGGGCACGAGGCTGAACTGGGCTCGGTGGCGCCGGGCAAGTCTGCCGACCTGGTCGCAGTGGCCGGTGATCCACTCGTCGACGTCACCACGCTGGAACACGTGCAGGCGGTGATCGCCCGCGGGCAACTGGTGTGCGCTGCCGATGGCGAACCGTGCGCGGATGGGGCACGCTGAGACCGGCTGGGGAGAGCTGGCGTCACAAAACCGGCGGCGCATGCCGACCGGACCATAACTAGACGAGGGGCGCGGCGAATGCAGGATCAAGGCAACACGGCGGTCGAAGGCCAGGCGGGGCGCAAGCTCGGGTTCTGGATGTGCACCGCGCTGGTGGTCGGCAACACCATCGGCATCGGCATCTTCCTGCTGCCGGCTTCGCTGGCGCCGTATGGCTACAACGCCATGTTCGGTTGGGTCATCACCGTGGTCGGCTGCGTGGCGATGGCGCGGGTGTTCGCGCGACTTGCCCGCGACATGCCCGCCGCCGATGGCCCTTACGGCTACATCCGCAGCACGCTCGGCGAGGTGCCGGCGTTCCTGGCGATGTGGTCTTACTGGGTGTCGCTGTGGATCACCAACGCCGCCATCGCGATCGGTGTCGTGGGATATCTGGATACGGTGTTTCCGGCGCTGATGGGCATTCCTCCCGCGCTGCAGGCGCTGGTGCTGCTGTGGCTGTTCGTCTCCATCAACCTGCTGGGCGTGCGCACCGGCGGCCGCGTCCAGGTCGTGACCACCGCGCTGAAGCTGGTGCCGATGCTGGCGGTCGCCGCGCTCGGAGTGTGGCTGCTGGTCACCCATCCGACCAGCTATACGCAGCACCTGCCGACAGCCTCGGTGAGCCTGCATCCACTGATGGCGGCATCGACCATCGCCTTGTTCGCCATGCTCGGCTTCGAGTCGGCGACGGTGCCGGCCAATCGCGTGCGCGACCCCGGACGCACCATCCCGCGCGCGACCATCGTCGGCACGCTGGTGACGGCGGGCATCTACCTGGTGGTTTCGTCGATTCCGTTGCTGTTGATCCCTTTGGACGAACTGGCCGCATCCAGGGCACCGTTCTCCGACCTGCTCGACCGCATGGTCGGCGCCGGCTACGGACGCGCCCTGGCGTTGTTCGTGATCGTCAGCGGCCTGGGCGCGCTGAACGGGTGGGTGCTGCTGGTCGGCGAGCTGACCCGTACCATCGCCAGCAACGGCGGCCTGCCGTCGGTGTTCGCGCGCAGCAACCGTTTCGGCGCTCCGGCGCACGCGCTGCTGGTCACCGGCGTGCTGGCCAGCGCGATGGTGCTGATGAACTACAGCAAGTCGCTGGTGCAGGGCTTCACCTTCATCACCACCGTGGTCACCGCCGCCAACCTGCCGCTGTACCTGTGCTGCGGACTGGCGCTGGTAGTGCTGTGGCGTCGCCGACAACAGCCGGCCAGCCGCGACCTGCTGGTGTTGGCCATCCCCGGACTGGCTTATGTGGTATTCGCCTTCATCGGCGTGGGTCGCGAGCCGTTCCTGTGGGCGATCGCCCTGGCGCTGGCGGGACTGCCGGTCTATGCGCTGCTGCGCTTGCGGGCCGCAGGTTCGCGGATAGGATCGGCGGGTGCCGACGTCCTGGCGCCGCCCAACCAGAAGCACTGATCCAAAATACCCAACACACGACCGCCCCCGCGACTCCGGTCGCCCCTGATCGAACCTGCGCTGACCCTCATGCTGCAACTCAAACG
Source organism: Lysobacter sp. (assembly GCA_036525015.1). Classification (GTDB taxonomy): domain Bacteria; phylum Pseudomonadota; class Gammaproteobacteria; order Xanthomonadales; family Xanthomonadaceae; genus Lysobacter_J. The sequence goes on along the minus strand of DATDBD010000128.1, from coordinate 144 downwards.
CACCCCCTTCCACGAGCGCACGTCCAAACTGTGCCTGCCGCAGAACTGGCGGCGCTGGGCCGGCCACATCGTCGCCGGCTCCTACGACCTGCATCTGGACCGCGAGTACTGGGCGATCCGCGACGCCGTCGCGATGATCGATGT
>DATDBD010000127.1:0-7695 GCA_036525015.1 Lysobacter sp. | reverse complement strand
GTGCGCTGGCGCAGCGCCGGCCAGTACGAATCGGGGGCGACGATACCGTTGGTGCCGGCGTTGGGTTCGACGATGACCGCCGCGACCTGCTCCGCGCCGAGCGTGTCGATGCGATCTGCAACCGCATCGGCGGCACGCTCTCCGCACTGGGTCTCGTCGCTGCTGCCGAACGGGCACCGATACGCGTAAGGCGGCGGCACGTGATGCACGCCGAACGCCTCCGGGTCGACCAGGGCCCGCGTGCGGGTGTCGCCCGACAACGCCATCGCCAGGTGGCTGGCGCCGTGGTACGAGCGGTCGCGGGCGATGATCGCGCCGCGCGGCTTGCCGGCCGCCTGGCGCGCGATCTTGACCGCGTTCTCGTTGGCGTCGGCGCCGCCGAGGGTGAAGAAAACCCGGCCGCCATCGAACCCGGACCGCTCCAGCAACACCTGCGCCAGTTCGGCGCGGGGCGTCGCCCCCCAGGCATTGGTGACGAAGCACAGCCGCTGCGCCTGCTCACGGATCGCCGCGACCAGGCGCGGATGCTGGTGGCCGAGGTTGCTGCATTCGGCCAGGCTGCTCATGTCCAGGATCTGGCGCCCGTCGGCCAGGCGCAGGCGCGCGCCCTCGCCTCCGACCACGGTCGGGGCATCCCAGTCGGCCTGGACCGACCAGCTGTGCAGCACGCTATCGCGCTCCGCCATCACCATCCTCGATCCCCGCCCTTGGTCGATTGTGCGCTGTGCGCACAGATGTGCGTATTGCGCACCACTCTACGGAAGCCCTAATCTCGCCGTCAATCGCCCCGCCGCCGCAAGGTCAGTGGGGCGAAATCGCGTCGCACAACCACGACGGGCATAACGGAAAACGGCAGAGGAACCTTCCAGGGCATGGCCAGGAAAGCAGGAAATTCGGAGCAATTCGAGGACAGCGGCGACTACGTGCAATCGCTGGCGCGGGGACTGGCGGTGCTGGCCACGTTCGATCGCGAGCACATCCGCCTGAGCCTGGCCGAGATCGCCTCGCGCACCGAGCTGTCGCGCGCCGCCGCACGCCGGCTGGTGCTGACGCTGGAGCACCTGGGCTACGTGCGCCTGATCGGACGCGAGTTCATGCTCGGCCCGCGCGTGCTCGAACTGGGCTTCGGCTACCTGGGCTCGCTCAATCTCACCGACCTGGCGCAACCGCTGCTCGAAGATCTGGCGCGGCGCGTCAACCAGAGCAGCTCGATGGCGGTGCTGGACGGCCAGTCCATCGTCTATGTGCTGCGCGTGCCCGGCCGTCGGGTCATGAGCGTGACGCTGGGCGTGGGCGCGAAGCTGCCGGCGTTCTGCGCGGCGATGGGCCGCGTGCTGCTGTCGGGGCTGGACGAGCCCGACCTGGACGGCTGGCTGGCGCAGTGCAAGCCGGTCAAGAACACGCCGCACACGGTGACCGACCTGCGCGCGTTGCGACGCGTCGTCGCGGACGTGGCCCAGCAGGGCTACGCCTACGTCGAGCAGGAGCTGGAACTGGGCCTGTGCTCGATCGCCGTACCGCTGCGCAACGCGCAGGGGCGAATCGCCACCGCGATCAACGTCAGCATGGCCTACCACCCCGATGCGGCGCGGCACGCCATCGACAACATCCTGCCGCAGCTGCAGCAAACGGCGGCGGCGATCGAATGCTGCCTGCCGGCCAACCGCTTGCCGGCCGCGGCACCGTGATCGCAGCCCACCCATGACGCCGGCGCGCCCCGTCTATCTCTGCGACGGCGTGCGCACGCCGTTCGGCCGGTTTCGCGGCGGCTTGGCCGGGGTTCGCGCCGACGACCTGGCCGCGCTGCCGATCCGGCATCTGATCGAGCATCACACCGGCCTCGATGCCGCCGCCATTGACGAAGTGATCCTCGGCTGCGCCAATCAGGCCGGCGAGGACAACCGCAACGTCGCGCGCATGGCCGCGCTGCTGGCTGGGCTGCCGGTGTCGGTGCCCGGCATCACCGTCAACCGACTGTGCGCGTCCGGGCTGGAAGCCGTCGCGCTGGCCGCACGCGCGATCGCCCTGGGCGACGCCGAACTGATCGTCGCCGGCGGCGTGGAAAGCATGTCGCGTGCCCCGTATGTGATGGGCAAGGCGGACGTCGCCTTCGGCCGCGAACAGAAGCTCGAGGACACCACGATCGGATGGCGCTTCGTCAATCCGGCGATGGCTGCGGCCCACGGCGTGGACTCGATGATGCAGACCGCGCAGAACCTCGCAGACGAACACGGCATCGATCGCGCCGACCAGGACGCCTTCGCGCTGCGCTCGCAGCGGCGTGCGGCGCGCGCGGCGGCCGAGGGCTACTTCGATTCCGAACTGATGCCGGTCGGCAAACTCGTTGCCGATGAGCAGCCGCGCGGCGACACCAGCCTGGACAAGCTCGCCGCGTTGAACCCGTTGCTCGGCGCCGGCACCAGCATCACGGCCGGCAACGCCTCCGGCGTCAACGACGGCGCCTGCGCCCTGCTGCTTGCGTCCGGCGAGGCCATCGAACGCTGGAACCTGACGCCGCGCGCCCGCGTGCTGGGCATGGCGTCGGCCGGCGTGCCACCTCGCACGATGGGCATCGGGCCGGTGCCCGCGATCGGCAAACTGCTGGCTCGACACGGTCACCAGTTGCCGGATTACGACGTCATCGAGATCAACGAGGCTTTCGCCGCGCAGGTGCTGGCGGTGACGCGCGCACTCGGGCTGGCCGACGATGCCGCGCACGTCAACGCCCACGGCGGCGCCATCGCCCTGGGACACCCGCTGGGCGCCAGTGGCGCGCGGCTGGCGCTTACCGCGATGCGCTCGCTGGAACGCGGCGGCGGTCGCCGAGCGCTGGTGTCGATGTGCGTTGGCGTGGGCCAGGGCGTGGCACTGGCGCTGGAGCGGGTCGAATGATCCCGAATCAGATGGCACCCATCGATCACATTGCGTTTGAAACGCGTGATTGTTGCCGCCTTATTCGGCATAGTCCTGTGGAAATATTCGACGATCCGACCTCGCCTTCCAGAGACAAGACCGCATGAGCGCAGCACCCGAGCCCACCGCCTCGCTGGACATCGCCCTGGCGCACGCGGCTCGTTTGCTCGACACCGATCCGTCCCTGGCCGCGGCGCAGGCCGAGGAAATCCTGCACACGGTGCCCGGTCACCCGACCGCGCAACTGCTGCTCGGCGCGGCGCGCAGCGCCCGTGGCGATGCGAAAGCCGCACTCGACATCCTCGAACCGCTGGCCGCCGCGCAACCCGCATCGGCGCGCACGCAACTCGAACTCGGCATCGCGCTGGGACGGATTGGCCGCGGCGACGAAGCGCTCGCGGCGTTGCGCCGCGCAGTCGCGATCAAGCCCGACCTGCCCGCGGCGTGGCTCGCCCTGGGCGATCATCTCACCGCCACAGGCGATAGCGATGGCGCGCGGGCGGCCTACGGCCAGCACCTGCGCTACGCCAGCCGCGACCCGGCGCTGCTGCAGGCCGGTGTGGCGCTGCATGAGAACCGCATTCCAGAAGCCGAGGCGTTGCTGCGCGCGCATCTGCGCAAGCTACCCAACGACGTCGCCGCGCTGCGCATGCTGGCAGAACTGGCCGCGCGCTTGGACCGGACGGGCGATGCGGAACAACTGCTGGCGCGGTGCCTGGAACTCGCACCGGGCTTCCATGCCGCGCGCCAGCACTACGCGCTGGTCCTGCACCGTGGCAACAAGCCAAAGCAGGCATTGGCCGAACTCGACGCATTGCTGAAGGTCGCGCCGGACAACCCGGGCTACCGCAACCTCAAGGCCGTGGTCCTGTGCCGCATTGGCGACTACGACCAGGCGATTGGCCTGTACGACGACATCGTGCGCCGCTACCCGCGCCAGACCCGGATCTGGCTCAGTTACGGCCACGCGCTCAAGACGGCCGGCCGGCAGCAGGACGCCATCGCCGCCTATCGTCGGTGCACCGCCCTGGAGCCGGCGTTCGGCGAAGCCTGGTGGAGCCTGGCCAACCTCAAGACGTTCCGCTTCACCGGCGAAGACCTCGACACGATGCGGCAACAGCTGGCGCGACCGGAGCTGCAGGACGAGCATCGCCTGCACCTGGATTTCGCTATCGGCAAGGCGCTGGAGGACGCGGCGCAGTACGAGCCGTCGTTCCGCCATTACGAGCGCGGCAATGCCGTCCGCCGCGCGCAGCTGGGCTACCGCGCCGATGAGACCTCGGGCAAGGTGCGGCACATCCGCTCGCTCTACACCCGCGAGTTCTTCGAACAACGTGATGGCCGCGGCGACGGCGCGCACGATCCGATCTTCATTGTCGGTCTGCCGCGCTCGGGCTCGACGCTGCTGGAGCAGATCCTCTCCAGCCACAGCCAGGTCGAAGGCACGACCGAACTGCCGGTAGTCACCACGATCAGTCGCGAGTTGCGCGCACGCGCGGGCAAGGAGGCCGATGGACCCGGGCCCTATCACGACGTGCTGGCCACGCTCGACGCCGACGGGCTGCGTGCGCTGGGCCAGCGTTATCTGGAGCGCACGCGCATCCATCGCCAGACCGACGCGCCGTTGTTCATCGACAAGATGCCCAACAATTTCATGCACGTCGGCATGATCCACCTGATGCTGCCGAACGCGAAGATCATCGACGCGCGCCGCCACCCGCTGGCCTGTTGCTTCTCCAACTTCAAGCAGCACTTCGCCCGCGGCCAGAGCTTCAGCTACAGCCTCGACGATATCGGCCGCTACTACCGGGACTACATCGACCTGATGGCGCATTTCGACGCGGTGCTGACCGGCCGCGTGCACCGCGTGGTCTACGAGCGCATGGTCGAGGACACCGACAACGAAGTCCGTCGCCTGCTCGACTACTGCGGGCTTCCTTTCGAAGCGCAATGCCTGCGCTTCTTCGAGAACGAGCGGGCGGTACGAACGGCCAGCTCCGAACAGGTGCGCCGGCCGATCTTCCGCGAGGGGCTCGATCAATGGCGTCACTACGAGCCCTGGCTGGAGCCGCTCAAGGCGGCGCTCGGACCGGTGCTCGACACTTACCCTGAGCCACCGGGGGCCTGATTAGCGCGTGGCACTACCGTTTTTTTCTTGATCGTCCGTCTGGGGAGAGTAGAACGATGCAGAAGTCCGGCAGTAGACCATCCAAACGAACCACAACCGCAAGTCCCAGGCGCTTTCCGCTGACCGCGGCGATCTGCCTGGCCTTCGCTTCGCCCGCGTTTGCACAGGACGCGACCACGCCGACGCCGGCCGCACCGCAGAGCGCCGCGCAGCGCGATGCGGTCGTGCTCGACACGGTGACGGTGACCTCGCAGAAGCGCTCCGAAAACCTGCAGAAGGTGCCGATCAGCATCGAGGTGCTGGGCGAGCAGAAGCTCGACGAACTCAACGTCACCGACTTCGATGACTACGTCAAATATCTGCCGAGCGTCTCCTACCAGAGCTTCGGCCCGGGCTTCTCGCAGATCTACATGCGCGGCGTGGCCAGCGGCGGTGACGGCAACCACTCCGGCTCGCTGCCCAGCGTTGGCGTGTACCTGGACGAGCAGCCGGTCACGACGATCCAGGGCCCGCTCGACCTGCACATCTACGACATCGCCCGCGTCGAGTCGCTGTCCGGCCCGCAGGGCACGCTGTACGGCGCCAGCGCCCAGGCAGGCGCGCTGCGCATCATCACCAACAAGCCCGACCCGGGCCAGTACTCGGCCGGGTACGACCTCGAAGTAAATGCCGTCGACCACGGCGGCATCGGCCACATCGAGGAAGGCTTCGTCAACATCCCGTTGAGCGACGCGTCGGCCATCCGCCTCGTCGGCTGGAACCAGCACGACGCCGGCTTCATCGACAACAAGCCGGGCGACCGCCAGTTCCCGGTGCGCGTCGACCCGGACACCGGCGAACGCGCCAGCTGGGGTGGCGTGCTGACCAACCGCGACTGCACCTCCACCGACCTGCTGGTCTGCACCGGCCGAGCCAAGGACGACTACAACGAGGTCGACACCACCGGTGCGCGCCTGGCGGCGAAGATCGACTTCGCCGACACCTGGTCGGTCACGCCGATGGTCATGGGCCAGACGCAGAAGGCCGATGGCTCGTTCGCCTTCGACGAGGAAGTCGGCGACCTGGCGTTGAACCACTTCTACAAGGAACACTCGAAGGACGCCTGGTGGCAGGCCGCGCTGACGGTCGAGGGCAAGATCGGCAATTTCGACCTGACCTACGCTTACGCCCACCTTAAGCGCAACACCGACGTCGACTCCGACTACAACGACTACGGTTTCTGGTACGACACGCTGGCGTACTACAACGCCTACGACGACAACGAAAACTTTATCAACCCGTCGCAGTACATCCAGGGCGAGGACCGCTACAAGAAGGACAGCCACGAGCTGCGCCTGAGTTCGCCCGACGAGGACCGACTGCGCTTCGTGGCCGGCCTGTACTGGGATGACCACAGGCACGACATCCAGCAGCGCTACAAGATCGACGGCTTCGGTGCACAGTTCTCGATCACCGGCTGGCCCAACACGATCTGGCTGACCAAGCAGGAGCGCGAGGACAAGAACGAGGCGGTGTTCGGCGAGCTTTCCTTCGACTTCATCCCGCAAGTGCTGATCGCCACCATCGGCGGCCGCCACTTCCGCTCCGAGAACAGCCTCAAGGGCTTCTTCGGCTTCAGCAACGGCTGGTTCCCCGGCGCGCCGTACGGCGAAGCGGTGTGCGCGGACCAGTTCGGCGACGATCCGGCCAACTGGCCCTCGTTCAATGGCGCGCCGTGCGAAGTCTTCAACAAGACGGTCAAGGAGTCCGGCAACCTGGGCAAGGCCAACCTGACCTGGCAGATCACGCCGAGCAAGATGGTCTACGCGACCTGGTCCGAAGGCTACCGTCCGGGCGGCATCAACCGCCGCGGCACGCTGCCGCCGTACCTGTCGGACTACCTGACCAACTACGAGATGGGCTGGAAGACCAGCTGGCTCGACAACCGCGTGACCTTCAACGGCTCGGTGTTCCATCAGGAGTGGGAGGACTTCCAGTTCAGCATCCTCGGCGCCAACGGCCTGACCGAGATCAAGAACGCCAACCAGGCCAGCATCGACGGCCTGGAAATGGACGTGAACTGGGCCGCCACCTACAACCTGCAGATCAGCGCCGGCATGGCCTACTACGATGCCAAGCTGACCGAGAACTACTGCGGCTTCACCGACGTCAACGGCAAACCGGTCACCGACTGTCCGGCGGGCTCGCTGGATCCTGATGGCGCAGTCATCGACGGACCTGAAGCACCGGACGGCACGCAACTGCCGGTAACGCCGGAGTTCAAGGGCAACGTGATCGCGCGGTACAACTTCAACGTCGGCAACTACGACGCGTTCGTCCAGGGCGGCGCGGTGTACGTGGGCGAGCGCACGTCGGACCTGCGCCTCGTCGAGCGCGAGATCCTGGGTGATCTGGCCTCGTATACCGTCGCCGATCTGTCGGCCGGCTTCGGCCGCGACAACTGGACGGTCAGCATGTACCTCAACAACGTCTTTGACGAGCGCGCCGACATCTACCGCTTCACCAACTGTGCGGAAACCGTCTGCGGTGCTTCCGGCGTCGTGCCGGAGTACCCGAACGGTCAGGTCTATACCGTGACCAACCAGCCGCGCACGCTCGGCCTGAGGTTCTCGCAGAAGTTCTGACCTGTGTGGAGATGGGGCCGGCGGCAATCT
>DATDBD010000126.1:0-6427 GCA_036525015.1 Lysobacter sp. | reverse complement strand
GGTTGGCGGTGAAGTTCAGCCGCTGGTCTTCACTCAGGTTCCAGCCGACCTTGCCGAACAGGTTGTTGCTGCGGGAGTCCATCAGGTCGCCCTGGACATCGTTGACGGCGATCGGGTTGCCGTCGCCGTCGTAATACAGCCCTTCGCTGGCGTAGGAGGCGCCGCCGACGAAGTCGAAATCGCCGGTGCGCGTGCCGAACACATAGGAGCCGCGATAGCCGGTGCTGTCGCTCTCGTGCGGCAGCGCGGTGCTGGCGGCGACGTTGACGTCGTGGAAGGATTCGCCGCCCGAGCGCGGGGCGCGCTTGGTGATGATGTTGATGATCCCGCCCGAGGCGCCCAGGCCCTGCAGCGCGTTGGCGCCATGGATCACCTCGATGCGCTCGATCATCGCCGGATCGATCGTGTGCCCGTCGCGGCCGCCTTCGCGCAGAGGTGTGGACTGCGGCACGCCATCCACCAGATACAGCGGCTTGCGACCGCGTAGGGTCTCGCCGCTGTTGGTCAGCTTCTGCCGGGAGGGGGAGAACGACGGGATCAGGTTGGCCAGGACCTGCGAGAGGTCCTGGGTCAGCGCGAGCTGCTGCTTGAGCTGCTGCTGGTCGATGACCGTGATCGTGTTGGCCAGTGCCGCTTCGGAGTCGGGGATGCGGCTGGTGCTGGCGGAGACCGTGACCCGATCCAGCTCAGTGGCGTCATCGGCGTGGACGACGGGCGAGGCAAGGGCAGCGAGCAGGGCGCTCGCCAGAAGCTGACGACGGGGCATTACGCGGATGTCCGGTACGGGTTCAGGCTGGCATGTTAATGCGAACCATTCGCGTTTAACAGTTGCGATAACCTCGTGACCCAGAAGAGGCCCAGTCCCGCAAAGCCACAAGGGCAGGTCCCCGCCCGCGATATCGCGTGTCAAAAGGCGCCGAAACGCTCGCGGACCTCGGAGTCGCTTGGCATGGACGTGGCGGCTCCGGCACGCTCCGTGGAGAGCCCGGCGTAGTGCACGGCATAGCGCACGTGCTCGGAGAAGGCGGCGTCCGGCCTGGCGGCCAGCGAGGCCGCCAAGGCGCCATTGAAGGCATCGCCGGCGCCGGTAGTGTCGATGGCGTTCACCGCGGCGGCCCGAACGCGGTAAAGCGGCTTGGCATCGTTGCGAAGCATCCCCGGCGCATGCGACACGAAGCAGCCAGCGGCGCCAAGCGTGATCACCACGCTGCCATGGGGCAACAGACGGCGGGAGGCGGCGTGCAGCGTGGCGTCATCCTGTCTGGGGAGCGTATCGGCATCGATCTGCTCGCCGACATGGCGCTCCAGTTGCGCGCAGAACTCGGTTTCGTTGGGCGTGATCACATCGGCCAAGGCCAGCAGCGAGGCCGGGGCCATCGCGTCGGCCGGGGCCGGGTTGAGCAGCGCCAAAGCGCCGGTCAGACGCGCCTGCGCAAGCGCGGCTTCGACGGCCTGGACTGGCGATTCCAGCTGCACCAGCACGACGGCGGCCGTGGAAAACACATCGTGATGCCGGCCGACGAAGTCCGCCGAGAGTTCGGCGTTGGCGCCGGGCCCGATGACGATGGAGTTGCGGCCATCGCTATCGACGTAGATGCCGGCGGTGCCGGTCGGCGCCTCGCAGGACAGGTCGTGCAGATGGATGTCGTCCGCCGCGGCGAGGGCGCGTGCCAACTGCCCGCCCAGGTCTTCGCCCAGCGCACAGACGAAGCGGGTAGCCGCCCCGGCCCGAACCGCCGCCGTGGCCTGGTTGAAACCCTTGCCACCCGGGCCGGTGTGGTAGTGGCCGCTCAGCGTTTCGCCGGGACGGGGCAGCGAGGCCACCGTCCAGACGTGGTCGACGTTGAACGAGCCGACGACGACCACATTCGGGCGGCGGGCCTGTGTCATGGCATTAGCCGAAGTGGGTGAGCACGCCGGCGATGGTCGCAGTCATGAAGGTCGCGATCGAACCGCCCAGCACCGCGCGCAGGCCGAAGCGGGCCAGGTCGTGGCGACGTTCGGGTGCAAGGCCGCCGATGCCGCCGATCTGGATCGCAATCGAGCTGAAGTTGGCGAAACCGCACAACGCGTAGGTCGCGATCAGGCGGCCCTCGTCGGTCATGCTGACGCCGGCGATCTTGCCGTTGACGATGTCAGCCAGGTGCGCGTAGGCGACGAACTCGTTCAGCACGATCTTCTCGCCGATCAGTCCGCCCAGCGTGGTCGCATCCACCCACGGCGTGCCGATGACCCAGGCGAGCGGTGCCAGCACGTAGCCGAACAGCGTGGACAGGTCGGTCGGTTTGCCGATCGCGGCGGCCAGGCCGGTGGCGTCGCCGATCCACACCAGCGGCCAGTTGATCAGCGCGATCAACGCGATGAAGGCCAGCAGCATCGCGCCAATGTTGAGCGCCAGGCGCAGGCCGTCTCCGGCGCCGGCCGCGGCAGCGTCGATGATGTTGGCGGTGGTCTTCTCGACTTCCATCTTGACCGTGCCGCGGGTCAGCGGCTCACCGGTTTCCGGCACCAGGATCTTGGCGATCACCAGCGTCGCCGGAGCGGCCATTATCGAGGCGGCCAGCAAGTGCTTGGCGTAGAACGCCTGCGCTTCCGGATCGCCGCCGCCGAGCATGCCGACGTACGCGGCCAGCACGCCGCCGGCGATGTGCGCCATGCCGCCGATCATCATCGTGATCAGCTCGGACTCGGTCATCTTCTGGATATACGGGCGCACGGTCAGCGGCGCCTCGGTCTGGCCGATGAAGACGCTGGCGCAGACACTGGTGGTCTCGGCGCCCGACACGCGCATGACCTTGGTGATTACCCAGGCCATGCCGCGCACGACCGCCTGCATCACGCCCAAGTGGTACAGCACGCCCATCAGCGCGGCGAAAAAGATGATGGTCGGCAGCACCTGGAAGGCAAAGATGAAGCCGAACTTGGAGGTGTCCATCAGGCTGCCGAAGATGAACTCCGAGCCCTTGCCGACGAAGCTGAGCACTTTGACGAAGCCATGGCCGATCGAATCGAACACATCGCGACCGCCGGGCACCAGCAGCACTACAGCGGCAAAGGCAACCTGCAGGCTGATGCCGGTGGCGACCAGCTTCCAGTCGACGCGGCGCTTGTTGTTGGAAAACAGCCAGGCTATGCCGACCAGCACCGCCAAACCAAACAGGCCGAAGGCCACCCGGACGATTGCTTCCACTCAGTACTCCCCCTGCCATCGGCGGGCGCCGCGGCTGATCTTGTTCGCATACGGAAAAACGGACGGACCGCCCAGTTTTCCCCAGCCGGCGGCGCAGCCTAGTCCAGGCCCCCCCGCAGCGGCAAGCAGCAGCGAACGGAATGGAAAGATCCGGTCGTTCAGCTATCGCGGGCGATCACCCGGTTGCGGCCCTGCCGCTTGGCCAGCCGCAGACGATGGTCGGCGCGGCGCAGCAGATTGGACAGGTCCAATCCCTCGTGTGGATAGCCGACCAGCCCGGCGCTGAAAGTCAGCTGCATCGGTTCGGCGCCGCGTTCGACCTCGAAGGGCTTTTCGGCGACGGCCTGGCGGATCGCGTCGACCCGTTCCCATGCGGTGCCCAGCGGCTTGCGCAACAGCATGACGAATTCCTCGCCGCCCAGGCGCACCAGCCATTCGCCCGGCTCGGCCTGGTCGCGCAACGCGGAGACCACGTGCCTGAGCGCGCGGTCGCCGGCATGGTGGCCGCTGTTGTCGTTGATCCGCTTGAAGTGATCCAAGTCGATCAGCGCCAGCGTCAGGCTGCCGCCGTTCTCACGGATGTGGTCGAACAGGCGCGGGACGCGGTGCTGCAGCCAGATGCGGTTCGGCAGGCGCGTCAGGCCGTCGGTGCCCGACATTTCCACCAGCCGCTGCATCCGGTAGACGACCATCGCCGTGATCAGCGTGACGATCATCAGCAGCACCAGGCGCTGCCCCTGGCTGGACAGGGTCACCGCGCCGTAATCGGTGGACAACAGTTGCTCCGGCGAGGAGGCGACCGCGAACACGGCCAGCACGAGCGTGGCGTACTGCGCGACGGCCAGGGCGCCCGCAAACAGGGTGACGCGACCGTCGCTGCGCAGCGCGGTCAGCAGGATCGCCAGCACGTAGCCGCACCATACGATCAGGCTGTTCAGCGCTGCCGGCAGGTGCTGGAAGGCCAGCACCACCAGGATCAGCGTCGTCACGCTGACGTCGTAGGCGGTGGTGACGAACGGCAGCCAAGGTAACTGCCGGCTTCGCCGGGCCAGCGCCAGCCACACCTGCGCGAAGACGTTGATGAACACGGCGCCGCCGAGCCCGATCATGGTTTCGCGGACACCGCCGCCGCCGGCGGCATTGATCAGCGGCAACATCAGCAATGCCACGGCAATGACGGCGCGCAGCCGGGCCACCAGCAATTCGCCGCCGGCACCGACCTCGAGCAGGATCTCGTCGGGTCGTGCCATCAAGGCCGTGGCGATTTCACGCAGCTTGCCGACGTGCATGCTTCCCCCGGGCCGTCAGGCTTTGCGGCGAGCATAGCGCGCGTCGTGGCCGATCGGGATCAGCCCACTCCTTTCCATGCAGCCCAGAGGGCCAGCAAGCCGAACACGGCAGCGGCGACGTGGCGAGCGGCCTTCAGCGGCAGGCGGTCGGCGAATCGGCTGCCCAGCAGTACCACGGGGACGTTCGCCAGCAGCATGCCGACGGTGGTGCCGGCGACCACCTGCCACAGAGGCTGGTATTTGGCGGCGAGCAACACCGTCGCGATCTGGGTCTTGTCGCCGATCTCGGCGATGAAGAAGGCCAGCGTCGTGGCGATGAACGCGCTCCGCGTGGGCAGTGTTTCGCCGTCGTCGAGCGTATCGGGCTTGAGCGTCCACAGCGCGATCGCGGCGAAGCTGCCGGCGACGATCCAGCGCAGGACATCCGGCTGCAACCAGTGGGCAACCAGCGCGCCGAGCCAGCCGGCCAGCGCATGGTTGAGCAGGGTCGCGACCAGGATGCCGGCCACGATCGGCCAGGGCTTGCGGAACCGCGCCGCCAGCAGCAGCGCCAGCAACTGGGTCTTGTCGCCGATCTCGGCCAAGGCGACCACGCCCGTCGATACGACGGCAGCGGAAAGGGGGAATGCTTCCATGTTGAGAGCTCCGGGGCCGGGCATTCGCGTGGACGCGAAGGCAAACGCCACGCGGCCCGGCCCGGCTTTCGCCAGATTGCTCGCGCAACGCCTGCCTTCGGTCTTGCCCGTGGCCGCGGCGTCAGCCTGCGACCGCTCCAGCGCCATGGCCTGTGGGCCAAGTGTGTTGACGCGGGTCCCCGCGGTACTCCTCGCATGCAACCGGCATGCAAGGCGATGGGCGGGTGAGCTACTCCCCGGAGGAGGAAGTGCGCGCATTCTACCAGCCGGTCCGGGCGGGCGACACCGCTAAACTGAATGCATTCGGTTCAAGGAGCCCTCCCATGCAATACCGTCGTCTCGGTTCGTCCGGCCTGCAGCTTTCGGCGCTGTCCTTCGGTGCATGGCTCACGTTCGGCTCGCAAATCGGCCGCTCCACCGCCCGCGATCTAATCGCGACGGCCTGGGACCATGGCATCAACTTCTTCGACAACGCCGAGACCTATGCCAACGGCGAGGCCGAGAGGGTCATGGGCGACGTGATCGCCGACTTGCGTCTGCCGCGCGATGGCTACTGCGTGTCGAGCAAGGTTTTCTTCGGCGCAGTATCCGATCCGCGTCCGACCCAGAAGGGCCTGTCGCGCAAGCACGTGACCGACGCCTGTCACGCGGCGCTCAAGCGGCTGCGGGTCGACTACCTCGACCTGTATTACTGCCATCGGCCGGACCCGGATGCACCGATCGAAGAAACGGTGCATGCAATGGATACGCTGATTCGCCAGGGCAAGGTGCTGTATTGGGGCACTTCCGAATGGACCGCCGCGCAGATCCGCGAGGCGAACAAGATCGCGCGCGCGAATCATCTGTACGCGCCCACCATGGAACAGCCGCAATACAACCTGCTGCATCGTGAAAGGGTCGAGCTGGAATACGCGCCGCTGTATGCCGAAATGGGCCTGGGTACGACTATCTGGTCGCCGCTGGCATCGGGCCTGCTCACCGGCAAATACAACGCAGGGGTTCCGGGCGAGGCACGTCTAGGTCGGGAAGGGCTTGGCTGGTTACAGCGCACGGTGCTGGGCAGCGAAGGCGAGCGCTTGGCACGTGCGCGTGGCTTCATCGATTACGCGGGCGAGATGGGAATCGCACCGGCGCCACTGGCGATCGCCTGGTGTCTGCGCAACCCGCACGTGTCCAGCGTGATCCTGGGCGCAAGCCGGCCGGAGCAACTGCTGCAGAACCTGCAGGCACTGGAGCTGGTGGAGCGCCTGGGCGAGGCGGATTGGCAGCGCATCGAGGCTGCCGTCCGCGCATAGCCAGTCGGTTTGTTGACT
>DATDBD010000125.1:0-6803 GCA_036525015.1 Lysobacter sp. | reverse complement strand
GGTCAGTTCGTGCTGGTCGACTTCGGAAATGACGTCGAAGGAAGGCATGGAAAGGCTCCGCGTGGGGCTTGCGTACGGGCCGCAAAGGGTAGCGCAGCGGGCCCGAACGTGCAGCCGGCGCTCACCGCGTTGCGCCGGTTGCGCACAGCAGGCCCGGCGGGCGGCCGCTAGACTTGCCCGCTCCACCCGAATTTCCGGATGCCGCCATGCTGACCACGCCCGCCTACGCCGTCGCCGACGCGAAGTCGCCATTGGCGCCGTTCACCCTCCAGCGCCGCGAGCCGGGCCCGAAGGAAGTGTTGGTCGACATCCTCTACTGCGGCGTATGCCACTCCGACATCCACCAGGCGCGCGACGAGTGGGGCAGTTCGATCTTCCCGATGGTGCCGGGCCACGAGATCGTCGGGCGCGTCGCTCAGGTCGGTTCCCAGGTCAACCACTGGAAGGTCGGTGATACGGTCGGCGTCGGCTGCTTCGTCGATTCGTGCCGGCAATGTGCCTCGTGCCGCGCCGGCGAGGAGCAGTACTGCGACTTCGGCATGAGCGGCACCTACAACAGCTACGAGCGCAATCCGCAGGACCGCCGCTTCGACAAGACCCGCCCCACCTACGGCGGCTATTCCACGCGCATCACGGTGGACGAGGCGTATGTGGTGCGCATTCCCGAGTCGATTCCGCTCGATCGCGCCGCGCCCTTGCTGTGCGCCGGCATCACCACCTATTCGCCGCTGAAGCATTTCGGCGTCAAGGCGGGCGACCAGGTGGCCGTGGTCGGCCTGGGCGGCCTGGGGCACATGGCGGTGAAGATCGCCGCGGCGATGGGCGCGCGCGTCACCGTGCTCAGCAGTTCGGAGTCCAAGCGCGCCGATGCGCTGGCATTGGGCGCGCACGACTTCGCGTCGACCCGCGACGGCGGCGCGCCTCACGAAAGCGTGCCTCACGAAAGCGTGTTCAAGACGCACGCGTTGAAGTTCAACTACATCATCGACACGGTTTCCGCCGAGCACGACTACAACGCCTACCTGGACCTGCTGAAGATCGACGGGACGATGGTGCTGCTGGGCATCCCAGAAGTACCGGCGCCGGTGGCCGCGGGCGTGCTGATCCGCAAGCGCCGTCGACTAGCCGGCTCGATGATCGGCGGTATCCGCGAGACCCAGGAGATGCTCGACTTCTGCGCCGCCCACGGCGTCGCCTCCGACATCGAGCTGATCGGCATCGACCAGGTCAACGAGGCCTACGAGCGCATGCTCAAGGCCGATGTCCGCTACCGCTTCGTCATCGACATCGCCAGCCTGCGCGAAGCGGGCTGAGCGATCCCATCGAGTGCTGCCGTCATCTCAGCGAGCTGGGATCCACGTTGCTGTTGCTGTGGCTGTTGCCAGGGCAATGGAAGCGCAGCCAAAGCTTCCGTCCGCTCACGCGGCCGGGTCACTTTTCTTTGCTGGCCCAAAGAAAAGTAACCAAAAGAAATGGCCTCCTCGACAAATCAGCCCCACGACCGGAAGGGGTAAGGGATTTTTCGACTCGCCATCCATGGCTCGGTCGAAAAACGGCGCACATCCATGTGCGCCGCCCTTCGGGTCTAGGAAGTTGGTCGGCTGTTCAAAGGCAAACACAACGGCACGACCAAGCCAAGGTTTGGGGCTAAGGGCCGGCCTGCCGGTGTGTGGGACGGATGACGGCAACACACGCACCAAAGTGGAAGCCGTCACATCTCTTCACGCGCCCTGCACGCGCCTTTCGTCGGCATTTTCGATGAACAAAACGCGATTCCCGTGATCGCAGTCACGCACTTCACGTGCCAGCACCAACAATGCCTTAACGGCGCGCGATATCGCCGTTGTGGCGACGAACCCGCACCGAGCACGATGCGGACGCCGAAACCGCGGCGATCACCTCTAACGTGAGACGCGCCATGAACCTCAAGCCACGTACCTTCATTCTTACCGCGGCGATTGCAGCCGCGTTGTTCACCATGGCGCCGGGCTTCGCCCAGGACGCCGACCCGGATGCGCCAATCATCGCCGAGGCCACCGTGCCCAAGGCGCGCCTGGTCGATCGCTACACCGAACTGGCCGGCAGCCCCGAAGCCTCGGCCGACCTGGTCGGCGACCTGCGCACCGGCGACGACTTCGTCGTCATCGAGGAAGTGACCACGACCACCACCAACCCCGACGGCACCAAAACCACGGTGACCGCGCCGGTCGAGCGCACCATCGTCAACCCGAACGGCGCGATGGGCTGGGGCGAGGTCAACATCACCCTGTCGTTGGCGCAGGCGATGATCGATTCCGGCGCCGCACCGGACCTGCAGTCGGCCCTGACAGGCATGGCCGTCACCAACGCCGACGGCACCGTCACCACCACGCCGGGCGTGCTGCAGCTACGCGCCGACGGCGCCGGCTGGGGCAACATCGCCAAGCAGCTGGGGTTCAAGCTGGGTGCGCTGGTCAGCGCCTCCAACCGCAGCGACAAGTCGGTGGCGGCCACGGACCGCGCCGACAAGGCCAAGACCGAGCGCACGCAGGGTAAGCCGGAGCAGGGCAAGGCCGCCAACCCGGAACGCGTAGCGAAGGTCGAGCGGCCGGACAAGCCGGAAAAGGTCGACCGTCCGCAGCGTCCCGAACGGCCGGAACGCCCGCAGAAGCCGGAGCGTCCGGACAAGCCCGAGCGCGTCGGCCGCATCTGATCCGACTGCTTTCGAAAAAAGACATCCGCGATGGGCGTCCCGGTGGCGCCCATCGCCTTGTATCGACCTGAGGATTTGAATGAAGCGGATTGCAATCCTGTGCGCCGGCCTGATCGCCGCCGGCGCCGCGCAGGCAGAGGATGGTTTCAGCCTGGGCGTGGGCGTGGACTACAGCAGCGGCGACTACGGCAGCGACGTGACCACCGACATCCTGTCGGTGCCGGTCGCCGGCAAATACGTTTCCGGCAACTGGACCTACAAGGCCAGCCTCCCGTGGCTCGACGTCTCCGGTGACCCGGACGTGCTGCCTGGCCTGGGCCGCGTCGACAACACCAATCCGCAAGGCCGCGGACGCGGCAACGGCAACGGCAATGGCAACGGCAACGGCAACGCACCCCCGCCGACGCCCGATGAGCCGACCCAGGACGGCAGCGCATCCGGCATCGGCGACCTGCGACTGGCGGCGACCTACGCCTTCGACACCGGCG
This sequence comes from Lysobacter sp., assembly GCA_036525015.1. Taxonomy (GTDB): domain Bacteria; phylum Pseudomonadota; class Gammaproteobacteria; order Xanthomonadales; family Xanthomonadaceae; genus Lysobacter_J. Next base: position 3,623 of record DATDBD010000125.1, on the reverse strand, counting down.
GCCCACTGGGTGTCGACCTCACCGGCAACGTCAAGATCGCCACCGCCGACGAGGACAAGAGCCTGGGTACGGGCGCCAACGACTACGGCGTCGCGCTGGATCTGTATCGCGATTTCGACGGCACCATGCTGTTCGGCGGTGCCAACTACATGGTGCTGGGCGACTCGGACTTCATCGATGTCGACTCCGTGGCCGGAGCCAACTTCGGGGTCAGCCAGCAAGTGGGTGTCGGCAACCTCGGCCTGATGTACGACTATCGCCAAGCGGCCTCGGATGACTCCGACGACCGCAGCGAACTGATCGGCTTCTACGGTTTCGGCGCCGGCGCCGACGGCAAGATGCAGCTTTACGGCAGCGCTGGCCTGTCCGACGGCAGCCCGGAATGGGGCGCTGGCCTGTCCTACACCCACGCGTTCTGACCGTGGCTGCCTGAGGCGCGCGACGGCCTGGCCGTCGTCGCGCCTCAGGCCGCTATTGCCCTGCCGGCCGCGAGCAGGCAGCGTGACGGCTGGCGATGGCGAACGTTAGGCGGCAGATCGGTGGACAGGAAGATTCCGCAAGCAGGAAGCGAAGCGAAGGAGCGGGCGGTGCATATGCACCGTCGCCAGGGCCGGGCGATGCTGACCATGCTCGTCGCCGTCGCCCTGTTCGCGTTGATGGACGCCTGTCTCAAGCAGCTCGCGGCGCACTACTCGTCGTTCCAGGTCGCATCACTGCGTGGCGCGGCTTCGTTGCCGCTGGTGCTGGTCTGGGCGCTGGCCACGGCCGGCGTAAAACCGCTGATCCACGTGCGCTGGTCGCTGCACCTGCTGCGCGGCGTGCTGGGTGTGGCGATGATGGCGGCGTTCGTCTATGCGGTCGCGCGATTGCCGCTGTCGACGACCTACTCGATCTTTTTCGTGGCCCCGCTGCTGATCACGGCGATGTCGGTGCCGTTCCTCGGCGAGAAGGTCGGTCCGCGGCGCTGGACCGCGATCGCGATCGGCCTGGTCGGCGTGCTGGTGCTGCTGCGGCCGACCGGCGAGGGCCTGATCAGCCTGCCGGCGCTAGCGGTGCTGCTGGCGGCGGCGATGTACGCGGTCAGCGCGATCACAGTGCGCATCCTCGCGCGCACCGACAGCACGCAATCGATGATGGTATGGCTGATGGCGATGATCGCCGTCGGCGCCGGCGTGCTGGCCTGGCCTCAGTGGACGCCGGTGCGCAGCGAGGACTGGTGGCTGATCGCCGGCATCGGCGTCGCCGGCGCGTTGGGCCAGTACGCGATCACCGAGGCCTTTCGAATGGGCGAGGCGTCGCTGATCGCGCCATTGGAATACACCGCGCTGGTGTGGGGCGTGTTGCTCGATCTCACGCTATGGGGCGTGCTGCCCGATGCGATCACGTGGTTAGGCGCAGGCATCATCATCGCCAGCGGCCTGTACCTGGTGCGCCGCGAGCGGGTGCACGTGGAAGCCGAGCACCCCTGATCGCACGTGGCGAAAAAAGGACGGGCCGCGAGGGCCCGTCCGCATGGAGCAGATGCCGGTTCAGCAGTTGCCGGTTCAGCAGTCGCGGATTTAGAAACGTGCACCGATGCCGACACCCAGCACGACCGGGTTCAATTCTGCCTTGCCCACGTTGACGCCATCGACGGCCACGTTCGGCTGGCCCGTGGTGTCCTGCATGTAGCGCACGTCGGCGCGTGCGAACCAGGTCGGATTGATGTTGAGATCGACGCCGGCCGTGGCCATCGCGCCCTTGGCGGTTTCCACGCCGATGTGCTGGCCGGCCAGCGCGCCGGCCGGCTCGGCCTGTTCGCCATCGGTGTTGGCCTCGAAGTAGCCCAGGCCCACGAACGGACGCACGATGTGGTCGGCGCTGGAGAAGTGGTACTGGCCGCTCACCGCATACGGCTGGCTGTCGACGCTGGCGACCTTGCCATTGGCGGTCCTGACGCGGTGCCCGAACTTGTCGGCCGCGCCCCACGCCTCGACGGCGATGTTGTCGGTGATGTACCAGCTCGCGCTCAGCGTCGCGGCGCCGTCGCCATCGAAGTGGGTGCGGGTGCCGGCGATGGAAGGATTGCTGGTGGGCTCGGACAGCGCATATCCGCCGACGACGGCGAAACGCTTGCCGCTCGCGCTCCCGGTGGTGCCCGTGTCCTGGGCGAAGGCGGCCGGGGCAACGGCCAGGGTGGCCAACATGGCCAGGGTCAAATGACTGAAGCGCATCATGGAGAGATCTCCTCATTATTGGATCGACGCCTCGGGGGAGGCGCGCACACCCTAGCCGCGCGCGGATGAACGTTGATTGCGATGCGCAGGACGCGCTGCGGAACTATTGCAATGCGCGGTGGTAACTCGCGCGCACGCGCAAAAACATGGTGTGCATGAATCGTGTTCGACCGATGAGAACGCATGCGTGATATTCAAAGCCGCGATCGCAAGCGCGGCGACTAGAGATGTGACTTCATTCAGCGGCGTAGCCCGCAAGTCATGGCGGACAGACACCCGAAGTCGCGGCAAGATAGGCGCTTGTCCCACGCCCGGGAGTCGATGATGCGCGGCCTGCTCGTACTGTCAGTCTTGTCGCTGGTCAGCGCTCATGCGCTCGCCGCCGAAGTGAAAGGTGCCGACGTGAAAGTCTCGTGCAGCATGGACAGCGACTACGATCTTTCCATCAATGAACGCAGCGTGATCCTGACCCGCGACAGCGGCGTGCCGAAGGCCATCGTGATGCGTCAGGGGCGGCTCTTCATCGACGACCGATGGGTCACGCTGAGCGCGGCGGACAGCCAGCGCATCACCGAATTCGAGAAAGGCGCGCGTGAGGCCATGCCGGAAGCGCAAGCGATCGGTCGCGACGCGGCCGACATTGCCTTCACCGTGTTGGGTGAGGTGGCCGCAGGCTTCGCCAGCGATCCCAAGGTGGCGCAGGCCAAGATCGCCACGGCCCGCTCCCAGATCGACGCCCGCCTGGCGCGTTCGGTCACGCCGACACGATTCGACGGGAGCGACCTGGGCGAAGGCATCGGCGCGGCGGTGTCCGAGGTCATCCCGAGCCTGATCGGGGACATCGTAGGCGGCGCCATCAGCGCGGCCTTCAGTGGCGATTCCTCGCGGCTCAAACGCCTGGAGAATCTCGATGCGCAGATCGACGAGCGGGTCGAGCCGCGTGCGCAGGCGCTGGAGCGCAAGGCCCAGAGTCTGTGCAGGCGCATGATCGAGCTCGACCGGATCGACGATGCGCTGGAGTACCGCCTCGCCGACGGCAGGCCGCTGGAGCTGCTGCGGGCGAGACCACGGGTGGACGACGGCCAGCCGCCTGGCCACGAGACATCGCCCGACTAGCCTCGTGCACAGGTCCGGCCCGAACCTTGCAGGCGGGTCCCCCGAGGGCAAATAACCGTGACAAATTCCGTGACGGATGTCGACCGCGGTTGGCGCAGTCCGTCGGCTACCCCCACAATAGGGTTTTCGTTTTCGCTGCACTGCGCGGAGCCCCCACACAATGGCTGAGCTTAAGGAAGCACGCGTCCCCGATATCGGGGACTACGACGGCGTGCCGGTGATCGAACTGCTGGTCGCGGTTGGCGACGAGGTCAAGCAGGACCAGGGTCTGGTCACGCTGGAATCGGACAA
>DATDBD010000124.1:0-15698 GCA_036525015.1 Lysobacter sp. | reverse complement strand
CTGGCTGGCGGTGTTGCTGTGCGCGCTGGCGCTGCTGCGTGCCTTCGCCACGCGCGAGCGCATCTGGCTGTTCGCCGCCGCCGGCACGGCGCTACTGGCGCTGTGGGCCACCGCATTCAATGCGTCGCTGCCGCTCAAGCTTTATCCCGCGCTGGTCAACGCGGCGATGTTGCTGCTGTTCGGCCTTAGCCTGCGTTTCCCGCCGTCCGCGGTGGAGCGCCTCGCGCGCCTGCAGGAGCCCGACTTGCCGCCTGAAGCGGTGGGCTACACGCGGCGCGTCACGCAGATGTGGTGCGGCTTCTTCATCCTCAATGGCGGTATCGCCGTCATCACCGCGCTGTGGAGCAGCGAGCGCGTGTGGGCGCTGTACAACGGCCTGATCGCCTACGTGCTGATGGGCACGCTGTTCGCCGGCGAGTGGCTGGTCAGGCAGCGGGTGAAGGCGCGCCGTCATGGCTGATTGGTTTTCGCTCGACCGGGTAGCGGCGCGCCCCATAGCCGGTCGCACCGTCGCACTTGTCGACGGGTACGCTCTGGATCATGCCGCCTTCCGCGACCGCGTCGAGGCATGGCGCCATGCCTTCGCCGCCCGCGCCGGCCAGCGCTGGGCGCTGTATTTCGACGACACGGTCGCCTTCGCGGCGGCGCTCTACGGCGCCTGGCATGCCGGCAAGACGGTGTACCTGTGCGGCGACAACCTGCCGGAGACGGTGTCCCGGCTGCGCAGCGAAGTCGATGGCTTCGCCGGCGATGGCTTCAGCGGCGACGATGTGGTGGTCGCCGCAGCGGACATCGCGTGCAAGCGCGAAGCGTGGACGCCACTGGACGAGGACACCACGGGCCTGGTCGTTTTCACCTCCGGTTCCACCGGCGATGCCACCGCCATCGACAAACGCCTTTCGCAACTCGCGCGCGAGGTCGAGGCCCTGGAGGCGACGTTCGGCACCGCGCTGGGCGATGGCGTCGTGCACGGCACGGTGTCGCACCAGCACATCTACGGCCTGTTGTTCCGTGTGTTGTGGCCGCTGGCATCGGGGCGCACCATCGCGCCACGTGTTTTCTTCCACGAAGAGATCGTCGCCGCGCTCGATAGCCCCGCGTTGCTGGTCAGCAGTCCGGCCCATCTCAAGCGCATGCCCGATTCGCTGGACTGGTCGAATGCGCGCATGCACCTGCGTGCGGTGTTCAGCTCCGGCGGCGCGCTGCCGCAGGAAGCCGCGATCACGGCCAGGCAGCTGCTGGGCGTGGGGCCGACCGAAATCTTCGGCAGCAGCGAAACCGGCGGCATCGCGTGGCGGCAATGGCAAGACGACGCGCCGGCCTGGCGCGCGCTGCCGGGCGTGGACTGGCGGATCGTCGAAGACCACCTCGAGATCTCCTCGCCGCACCTGCCGACCCGGCAATGGTGGCGCAGCGAAGACCGCGCCGAATCCGACGGCCGCAGCGGGTTCCGTCTCAATGGCCGCGCCGACCGCATCGTCAAGATCGAGGAGCGGCGCGTGTCGCTGGGCGCGCTGGAGCGTCAACTCGCGGCGTTGCCGGAAGTCGCGCAAGCGCGCGTGCTGGTGCTGCCGGAGACGCGCACCCAGTTGGCGGCCGTCGTGGTTCCCAGCGCCTCCGGCGCGGCGCAACTGGCCGCCAACGGTCGGCGCGCGTTCGCCCGCGTGCTGCACGACGCACTCGCTTCGGCGCAGGATGCCGTCGCACGTCCGCGTCGCTGGCGCTTCGCCGATGCATTGCCGATGAACGCGCAGGGCAAGGTTCGCGAAGCCGATCTGCGCGCACTGTTCCGCCCCGAGCGCCCGCAGCCGGACTGGCTGTCGCGCGAGGAGGCCAAAGCCGATCTGGAGATCGTGCTCGATCCCGAGCTGGCGGTGTTCGACGGCCACTTCCCGCAGATCGCGATCCTGCCGGGCGTGGCGCAGCTCGACTGGGCGGTGCGCTGGGGTCGCGAGGCTTTCGCCATGCCGCCGCGCTTCATCCGCATGGAGAACCTGAAGTTCCAGCGGGTGCTGCGTCCGGGCACGCGCGTGCGCCTGCACCTGGAGTGGCAGCCGGGCAAGTCCGCCCTGGTCTTCCGTTACCAGTCCGAGCACGGCGCGCACGCCAGCGGCCGCGTGATCTTTGGCGAGGAGGCGGCATGAGCGGCATCGCGCCCGGGTTCCGCCCGCTGGTGGTGATTCCGGTCTACGACCATGAGCATGCGATCGGCGCGATGGTCGACGGCGTGTTGGCCGCGGGCCATCCGTGCCTGTTGATCGACGACGGCTCGCGCGAGTCATGCGCGGCCGAACTGCGTCGGCAGGCCGCACGCGAGGGCGTGCGCCTGCTGCGCCTGGAACAAAATCGCGGCAAGGGCGGCGCGATGCTGGCCGGTTTCCGCGAAGCCGCGCGCCTGGGCGCCAGCCACGTGCTGCAGATCGATGCCGACGGCCAGCACGACACCGCCGACATCCCGCGCTTCCTGCAAGCCGCGCAAGCGGCTCCCGATACGGTCATCAACGGCGCGCCGGTCTACGACGCCAGCGTGCCCAAGGGGCGGCTGTATGGCCGCTATCTCACCCACGTATGGGTGTGGATCAACACACTGTCGTTCGCAATCCGCGATTCGATGTGCGGCTTTCGCGTTTACCCGCTCGAGCAGGTGCTCAAGCTGATCGACGAGGAGTTCGTCGGCCAGCGCATGGACTTCGACCCGGAGATCGTCGTGCGCCTGCACTGGCGCGGCGTGGGCATCGAGAATCTGGCCACTCCGGTGCGCTACCCCAGCGACGGCGTCTCGCACTTCGACGTGTGGCGCGACAACGTGCGCATCAGTCGCATGCACACGCGGCTGTTCTTCGGCATGCTGCGGCGGCTGCCGCGCCTGGCCTGGCGGGCGCTGCGATGACCCAGGCGAGCAGCCAGCACTGGGCGCAGATCGGCGAGTCGACTTCGGTCGGCGGCATCGCCTTCCTATGCGCGATCGACCGCTGGCTGGGCCGCGCGCCGTTCCGCGTGTGCCTGTACCCGGTCGTGCTGGCGCACTGGCTGCTCAACCGCACCGCGCGCCGTGCCTCGCTCGAATACCTCTCGCGCCTGCAGGCCCGGCATCGCGTGTTCGACGCGCCGCCCGGACTGCGCCAGAGCCTGCGCCATTTCGCGAGCTTCGCCGAAACGCTGCTCGACAAGCTGCTGGCCACTGGCGGCCGCTATCCGTCGGGCAAGGTGCGCATGCAGCGCGAGGTCATGCTGCGGCAGATCGCCAGCGGCCAGGGCGGTGTGATCGTCACCGCGCACATCGGCTGCCTGGAGCTGTGCCAGGCGCTGGCCGACGACGTACCCGGGTTCCGGCTGACCGCGCTGGTGCACACCGCACACGCGGAGGATTTCAACCGCCTGCTCCGCCGCCTCAATCCGGATTGCCGGGTCGAGCTGCTGCAGGTCACCCAGCTCGATGCGGCCATGGCGATGGAGCTTGGGCGCCGCGTCGCGGCCGGCGAGTTCGTCGCCATTGCCGGCGACCGCGTGCCGGTGAGCAGCGCGCGCAGCGTCCGCGCCGAATTCCTCGGGCAGCCCGCCGCGTTTCCGATCGGCCCATACGTGCTGGCTTCGGCGATCGGCTGCCCGATGTTCGCGATGGCCTGCACCCACGAAGGCGACGGCTACCGCATCCGCTTCGAGCAGTTCAGCGAGCGTGTGGTGCTGCCCCGCAATGCTCGCGACGCCGCGCTGTCGGAACAGGCCGCGCGGTTCGCCCACTGGCTGGAGGAGCAGGTTCGCCACGCTCCTTTCGACTGGTTCAACTTTTTCCCGTTCTGGGACCAGGATTCACATGACGCTTCCCCTCGTTGAACCCACGTCGCTGTCGTTCGGCGATGGCCCCCTGAGCATCGAGGACGTGACCGCGCTGGCGCGTCGCGAACGTGGCGCGATGCTGTCCGCCGACCCGGCGTTTCGCGCCCGCATCACGCGCGGCACCGAGTTTCTCGACCGGCTGCTGCGCGAAGACGGCGTGGTCTATGGCGTGACCACCGGTTACGGCGATTCGTGCACGGTGGTCATTCCGCCGGAGCTGCTGTCGGAGTTGCCGCACCACCTGTTCGCCTACCACGGCTGCGGACTGGGCCGCTTTCTCGACGAAACCGAGACGCGCGCTGTGCTGGCCACGCGCCTGGCTTCGCTGTCGCGCGGCATGTCCGGCGTCAGCCTGCCGCTGCTCGAAGGCCTGGTCGCGCTGTTGCAGCACGACATCCTGCCGCTGATCCCGGCCGAAGGCTCGGTCGGCGCCAGCGGCGACCTGACGCCGCTGTCGTACGTCGCCGCCGTGCTGTGCGGCGAGCGCGAGGTCATGCACCACGGCCGTCGCCGCCCCGCCGCGGAGGCGCTGGCCGAAGCCGGCATCGCGCCGTTGCGGCTGCGCCCCAAGGAGGGCCTGGCGATCATGAACGGCACCGCGGTGATGACCGCGCTGGCCTGCCTGGCCTACGAGCGCGCCGAATACCTGGGCCGCCTGGCCACGCGCCTGACCGCGCTCAACGTCGTCGCCAGCGCCGGCAACGCCCACCATTTCGATGAGGTGCTGTTCGCCGCCAAGCCGCACCCCGGGCAGATGCGCGTGGCCGCGCGCCTGCGCGCCGACCTGCACAGCGACCGTCCCTCGCGCAACGAGCAGCGGCTGCAGGACCGCTACTCGCTGCGCTGCGCGCCACACGTGATCGGCGTGCTGGAAGATGCCCTGCCGTTCCTGCGCCAGTTCATCGAGAACGAACTCAACAGCGCCAACGACAACCCGCTGGTCGATCCCGACCGCGAGCAGATCCTGCACGGCGGCCACTTCTACGGCGGCCATATCGCCTTCGCGATGGACAGCCTGAAGAACGTCGTCGCCAACCTGGCCGACCTGCTCGACCGCCAGCTGGCATTGCTGGTCGACACCCGCTTCAACCATGGCCTGCCGTCCAACCTGTCCGGCGCCAGCGCTCCGCGCGCTGCGATCAACCACGGCCTGAAGGCGCTGCAGATCAGCGTGTCGGCGTGGACCGCCGAAGCGCTGAAGCTGACCATGCCGGCCTCGGTGTTCTCGCGTTCGACCGAGTGCCATAACCAGGACAAGGTCAGCATGGGCACGATTGCCGCGCGCGATTGCCTGCGCGTGATCGAGCTGACCGAGCAGGTCGTCGCGGCGATGCTGATCGCGGCGCGCCAGGGCGTGGCGCTGCGCGGCCGGATCGCGCCGGAGACGAAGGTCGAAGGCGAGCCGGCGGCGATGCTCGCCGACCTGTACGAGCGCATCGCGCTGGTCGAGGAAGACCGCGCGCTGGACCACGATCTGCGCTCGCTGCTGGACGACGTGCGCGTGCGCCGCTGGAGCCTGTATGCGCAGTGAGCTGTCCATCGAGATCGACCTGGCGCCTGCGTTCCACGACTGCGATCCGATGAACGTGGTCTGGCATGGCCACTACTTCAAGTATTTCGAACTCGCGCGCTGCGCCCTGCTGCAGCGCCATGACTACGACTACCCGCAGATGCAGTCCTCGGGCTATCTGTTCCCGGTGGTCGACGCGCGCGTGAAGTACGTCCGCCCGCTGCGCTTCGCCCAGCCGCTGAAGGTGCAGGCGACCATCACCGAGTGGGAGAACCGCCTGAAGCTGGAATACGTCATCCGCGACGCCGCCAGCGGCGAGGTGCTGACCCGCGCCCATACCATCCAGGTCGCGGTCGGCGCGGAGTCCGGGGAGATGCTCTACGTCTGCCCGCCGGTGTTGTGGGAACGCTTGGGAGTGCCGGCGCCATGATCGACGCGGCTTGCAGTGGGCTGCGTGCGATCGCGTTGACGGCACTGCTGCTGCCCGGCGCGGCGGCCGCGCAGGTGCGTTCCGGCGATGGCTTGACCGCGGTGCAGCAGCGCGTGGCGCAGGTATCGGTGCTGCGTGGAGAGTTCACCCAGGAAAAGCGCATCGAGGGCTTCAAGAACCCGCTGCGCTCGCAGGGGCGCTTCGTGCTGTCGCGCGACAAGGGCGTGGTCTGGACCACCCTGAAGCCGTTCCCCTCCGAGGTCGTGCTGACCCGCGATCGCATCCTCAGTCGCCAGCGCGACGGCAGCACCCGAGTCGAATTGGACGCGCGCCAGCAGCCGGCGCTGCGCGCGGTCAACGAGATGATGTTCGCGTTGATGAGCGGCGACGTGAAGGCTTTGACCGGCCGTTTCGATGCGCAGCCGCAGCTGCTGCCGAATAACGGCTGGAAGCTGACACTCAAGCCCAAGCCCGGCGCGGTCGCGCAGGCGTTCACTGCGATCACGCTGGAAGGCGACCGCTACGTGCGTCGCGTCGGCATCGACGAGCGCAACGGCGACAGGACGCAATTGCAGTTCTCCGGCATGACCGAAGCGCCGGCCAAACTCACTGCGGACGAGGTCCAGCGTTTTGACTGACGCGCCCCGCTGGCGCGGTTGGCGCGCCCTGGCCTGGTTGTGGCTCGCCGTCGTGCTGGTGGTGGTCGTGCATCAATGGAAGTTCTGGCACGAATCGCGCTTGGAAAGCGACGTGCTGGCCCTGCTGCCGCGCGATGCCCACGACCCGGCCCTGGCCGACGCCACCCGGCGTATCGCCGATGCCAGCGCGCGCAACATCGTCGTGCTGCTCGGCGCCGCCGATGCGGCGCAGGCGCGCGCGGCCGCGCAAGCCTATCGGGTGTCACTGAGCACGGCGCAGGCGGCAAAGCAGTTGCCGTTCGTCGAATCGGTGTCGGTCGAAGGCTGGTTCGATGCCACGCGCGAGTTCTACCGTCCATGGCGCGATCGCCTGTTGACCGACGCGCAGCGCGCGCGACTTCGAGGCACCGCGCCCGACGCGCTGGCGGAGGAAGCGTTGGCCGCGTTGTATGGCCCGATGGGCTCGCCGCGCATGACGCAATGGCGCGAGGATCCGCTCAACCTGTGGCCGCAGTGGTGGCAGGCGCAAGCCGCCGCCTCGGGCATGCGCTTCGACGCCGACGGCCTGCTGCAGGCCGACGACAACACAGGGCATCCGCGCACCTGGGCGGTGCTGCAGTTCGAGACCCGTGGCTCGGCATTCCGTCTCGATGGGCAGCGCGTGATCGATGCCGCCCTCGACGACGCCTATGCCGCTGCCAGCAAGGCAGTCCCCGACCTGCGCGAGCTGCGCGCCGGCGTTCCGTTGCATGCCGAAGCGGCGGCCGTGCAGGCCAGCCGTGAAGTCAACATCATCGGCTTCGGCTCGCTGGCGGCGGTGTTGTTGCTGGTGTGGCTGGCCTTCCGCTCGCTGGCGCCCATCGTGCTGGTGGCGCTGTCGCTGCTGATCGGCGTCGCGGCGGCGCTGTCGGTCACCGCGATGATATTCGGCCAGGTGCACCTGCTGACGCTGGTGTTCGGCGCCAGCCTGGTCGGTGTCGCCGAGGATTACGGCATCCATTGGTTCGCCTCGCGCCAGGGCCATCCGCGCATCGAGCGTTGGACATTGCTGCGTTCGCTGCTGCCCGGCATGTCGCTGGCGTGGCTGACCAGCGCGCTGGCCTACCTGGCGCTCGGATTGGCACCGTTCCCAGGACTGCAGCAGATGGCGGTGTTCTCCGCCGTCGGCCTGGGCGCCGCGTTTCTTACCGTGCTGTGCTGGTTCCCTTGGCTGGACCGCGGACAAGTACGCCCTTCGGCGCTGTCGCGGGCCATGCAGGCGTGGATGTCGCGCTGGCCCCGCGTGCGCCCGACCAAGGGCTGGTGGATCGCGACGGCAGTCGCCGCCGTCATCGTCATCGGTGGCCTGTGGCAAGTGCGCAGCAACGACGACCTGCGGAACCTGCAGTCCTCGCCGAAGGCATTGATCGACCAGCAGATCGAGATCAGCCGGCTGTTGGCGCTGCCCAGCCCCGCGCAGTTCTACCTGGTTCGCGCGAACGACACCGAAACGCTGCTGCAGCGCGAACAAAAGCTCACTGCGCGCCTGTCGTCGCTGGCGCGCGAAGGCCGCATCCACGGCTACCGCGCGATCAGCGACTGGCTGCCCTCGCAGCAGCAACAGGCCGCCGATGCCGCGATGACGGCGCGCGCCGAGAACGCCGTGCTGGCGCAGGTGGGCACGGCGACAGGCGAGCAGTTCGCGCGACCGGCGTTCGCCTCGGCGGCGTTGTCGCTGGAGGCCTGGATGGCCTCGCCGGCCTCGCTGCCGCTGCGTGCGCTGTGGCTGGGCCGCAGCGGCGACGGCGTCGCCAGCGTGGTCATGGTGGATGCCCCCGGCGGCGACGACCTGCTCGACCTGCTGGCCACGAAGGCCCAGGGACTGCACGGCGTGCGCTGGGTCAACCGCACCGCCGAGTTCTCCAGCCTGCTGGGCCACTACCGCCGGATGATGCTGGCGCTGCTGCTGGCCGGCGCGGTGCTGGTGTTCGTATCGCTGTGGGTCCGCTATCGCCGCGACGCCTGGCGGGCGATGCTGCCGACGGTGCTGGCGGGACTGCTGTCGGTCGCGCTGCTCGGCTGGCTCGGCGAGCCGCTGCAGCTGTTCAACGTGCTGGCGCTGCTGTTGCTGCTGGGCATGGGCATCGACTACGGCATCTTCCTGCTCGAGCACCGCGGCGACGCGTCGGCCTGGCTGGCAGTCAGCGTCGGCGCGGCCAGCACCTGGCTGTCGTTCGGCCTGCTGGCGCTTTCCGCGACGCCGGCGCTGCATGCGTTCGGCCTGACCCTGTTGTTCGGCATCGGCCTGGTATGGCTGCTGTCGCCCCTGTTTCGCCCACATGTTCCGCCGCATGCGCAGGCCGCCCATGACTGAGCGCGCGATGCCTGCCCTGCCTTCCCTTTCTTCGTGGCCGTTCGCCACGTCACTTTTTCCAGGAATACACGCATGACCCTCGCGATGGAACGAACCCAGGTGCTGATCGTCGGCGCCGGCCCGGCTGGCTCGGTGGCGGCGGCGATGCTGCGCAAGCAGGGACGCGATGTGGTGATGCTCGAGCGCGAGCAGTTCCCGCGCTTCTCGATCGGCGAGAGCCTGTTGCCGCAGAGCATGGAATACATCGAGGCCGCCGGCCTGCTGCGCGACGTGGTCGAGGCCGGGTTCCAATACAAGAACGGCGCGACGTTCGTGCGCGGCGAGCGCCAGACCGAATTCGATTTCCGCGATCGCTTCTCGCCGGGCTGGGGCACCACCTACCAGGTGCAGCGTGCCGACTTCGACCACCTGCTCGCCAAGGGCGCGCAGCGCATGGGCGCGGACCTGCGCTTCGGCCACGAAGTGCTGGCGGTCGACCCGGGCGAGACGCCGCGCGTCACCGTGCGCTCGCCCGACGGTCGCGAGTACGTGATCGAAGCCGACTTCATCCTCGACGCCAGCGGCTTCGCCCGCCTGCTACCGCGCCTGCTGAAGCTGGAGGCGCCGTCCAACTTCCCGGCCCGCGGCGCGATCTTCACCCACGTCCAGGACAACATCCCGGTCGGCACGTTCGACCGCAACAAGATCCTGATCACCACCCATCCCGAGCACGTGGACGTGTGGTACTGGACGATTCCGTTCTCCAACGGCTGCTGCTCGCTCGGCGTCGTCGCCGAGAAGGCCTTCCTCGACCGCTACCAGGGCACCGATGTCGAGCGCCTGCAGGCCATCGTCGGCGAGGACCCGAACCTGACGCGCCTGCTCGCCAACGCGAAGTGGGACGTGATGCCGGTGCGCCAGATCATGGGCTACTCGAGCAACGTGTCGTCGCTGTGGGGCCCGGGCTACGCGCTGCTCGGCAACGCCGGCGAGTTCCTCGACCCGGTGTTCTCCTCGGGCGTGACCATTGCATTCAAGTCGGCGCAGCTCGCGTCGGATTGCCTGGCGCGCAAGTACGCGGGCGAGCAGGTCGATTGGGAGCAAGACTTTTCCATCCCGTTGCGCGCCGGCGTGAAGACATTCCGTCGCTTCGTCGAGTCGTGGTACGCGGGCGGCTTCCAGAAGATCATCTTCCACCCGGCGCAGCAGCCCGACGTACGCCGCATGATCTGCTCGATCCTGGCCGGCTATGCGTGGGACACGAAGAATCCCTACGTGGCCGACAGCGGTCGCCGCCTGGCGGTACTGGAAGAGCTGTGCGACGCCTGACCGCCCTGCTGCTGTCGGCGGCGCTGGCGGCGTGCACCGCCGCGACGCCGCGCGCGACCGTGCCGCTGCCGGAGCTGCGATTGGCTCCATCGGCGCTCGGTCATGAGCTGTCTGTGCAACAGGAGCTGCATTTCAGTTTCGGCGAGCAGCAGCGCGATCTCGATGCCCTGCTCGAAGTGGATGCGCAGGAAGTTCGCCTGGCCGTGCAGGCGCTGGGTCAATCCGGCGTGCGCCTGAGCTGGGACGGCGAGCACCTGCAACAACAACGCGCGCCCTGGCTTCCGGCGGCGGTGCGCGGCGAGCGCGTGCTTGCCGACCTGCAGTTCACGCTGTGGCCGACCGAGGCGATCCGCGCCGCGCTGCCCGCGCCATGGACGCTGCAGGAGGATGGCAGCGCCCGCCGCCTGGTGCGCGACGGCGCGGTCTGGCTGCAGGTGGAGCGCCAGGGCGAGGGCCGCTACCTGCTCGACAATCGAGCCGATGGTTATCGCCTGCAGATCGAGTCGGTGGGCCAGCAGGTCCAGGCCCCATGACCACAAGCCCCATGACGGCCGCCTATCTCAACGAACTGGGCATCGTCTGCTCATTGGGATACGGCGCCGACGCCGTGGCGAATTCGCTGTTCGCCAGCGACGCACCGCGCGGCGTGACGGTGACCGATGCGTACACGCCAGGACGCCCGCTTGCGGTCGGCCAGGTCGGTGAAGCGTTGCCGGACCTCTCCGACTGCCCGCTGTCGATGCGCACGCGCAACAACGCGCTGCTGCGCATGGCGCACGCACAGATCCGCGATGCCGTGGTCGCCGCCATCGACCGCTACGGTGCGCATCGCGTCGCGGTGATCGTCGGCACCAGTACTTCAGGCATTGGCGAGGCCGAGCGTTCCCTGCCCCAGCGTCACGCCACCGGCGAATGGCCGGCCGGCTTCCATTACGCACAACAGGAGATCGGCGCGCCGTCGGGATTCGTGGCCGCCGAAAGCGGCGCCCGCGGGCCGGCCTGGACCGTGTCGACGGCGTGTTCCTCCAGCGCCAAGGCGCTGGCCTCGGCGGCACGACTGCTGCGCGCCGGCATCGCCGACGCAGTGATCGCCGGCGGCGCCGATTCACTGTGCTCGTTCACCATTTCCGGATTCAGCGCGCTGGAAGCCGTGTCGGAGCAGCGCAGCAACCCGTTCTCCGGCAACCGTTCGGGCATCCACATCGGCGAAGGCGCCGCGCTGTTCCTGATGACGCGCGAACCCGGCCCGGTGCATCTGGCCGGATGGGGTGAGACTTCCGACGCGCACCACATGTCCGCGCCCGAGCCGCAAGGCACCGGCGCGATCGCCGCGATCGAGCAGGCGCTGGCGCGTGCCGGCGTCGCGGCGGGCGCCGTCGATTACGTCAACCTACATGGCACTGCCACGCCGCAGAACGATGCGATGGAGAGCCGCGCGGTGATGGCGACGCTGGGCGGCGCGGTCGCGGCCAGCTCGACCAAAGCCCTGACCGGACACACCCTCGGCGCCGCTGGTGCGCTCGAAGCGGGCCTGTGCTGGCTTGCGATGGCGCGCAATCCGGAACACCGGTTGCCGCCGCACTGGTGGGACGGCCAGCCCGACCCCGCGCTGCCGCAGCTCGACCTGGTCGCGCCCGGACGACGCGCGGCAGGTCCGCTGCGCCACGTGCTCAGCAACTCGTTCGCCTTCGGCGGCAGCAATGCCGCACTGCTGCTCGGGAGGAGCTGAAATGGCCGCGGTCTTCGACATCGAGCAGGTCATTCCGCATCGCGGCACGATGCTGCTCATCGACCGCCTGCTCGACTGGAGCGGCGACACCGTGGCCGTCGAACTGCGCGTACCGGCCGAGAGTCCGTTCCACGTCGACGGCGGCGTGCCCGCCTGGGTCGGCGTGGAATACATGGCGCAGGCCGTGGCCTGCTGGGCCGGTTGCCAGGCCAGGGAGCAGGACCGGCCGCCGCCGATCGGCTTCCTGCTCGGCACGCGGCGCTACGACTGCGCCGTGCCGGTCTTCGCCAGCGGCTCGCTGCTGCGGGTGGAGGCGCGGCGCGAGTTGTTGGGCGAGAATGGACTCGGGGTATTCGCCTGCCGCATTCTCGCGGGCGATGAGGAGATTGCGACGGCCAACGTCTCGGTATTCGAACCACCCGATGCGCTGGCCTACATGGAGAACGAAAGTTGATGAACGGGGATTCGATCGGCCTGGACGCCACCGTCCTGGTCACAGGCTCCAGCCGCGGGATCGGCAAGGCCATCGCGCTGCGCGCCGCGCAGGATGGCTTCGATGTGGTGGTGCACTGTCGCAACCGCCTCAGTGAGGCCGAAGCCGTCGCCGAGCAGGTCCGGGCACAGGGACGCCAGGCGCGCGTACTGGCGTTCGACATCGCCGATCGCGAGGCCGCAGCCGCGGCGCTGACCGCCGACGTCGAGGCGCACGGCGCCTACTACGGCGTGGTCTGCAACGCCGGCATCGCCCGCGACACCGCGTTCCCGGCGATGACTGGCGAGGAATGGGACAGCGTCGTCCACACCAACCTCGACGCGTTCTACAACGTGCTCAATCCGCTGGTGATGCCGATGGTGCGTCGGCGCAAACCCGGGCGCATCGTCACGCTGTCGTCGGTGTCTGGGCTGGTCGGCAACCGTGGCCAGACCAACTACAGCGCCGCCAAGGCCGGCATCATCGGCGCCACCAAAGCGCTGGCGCTGGAACTGGCCAGCCGCGGCATCACCGTCAACTGCGTCGCCCCGGGACTGATCGATACCGAGATGCTCACCACCGAGGTGGTCGAGAACGCGTTGAAGCTGATCCCCGCCAACCGCCTCGGCAAGCCCGAGGAAGTCGCCGCGGCGGTCGCGTTCCTGCTGTCGGACCAGGCCGGCTACATCACCCGCCAGGTGATCTCGATTAACGGAGGCATGGTCGGATGAGCGCCTCCAGCCGCCGCGTCGTCGTCACCGGCGTCAACGGCATCAGTCCGATCGGCAACGACTGGCCGTCGATCCGCGCCCACCTGCGCAGCTATCGCAACGCGGTCCGGCGCATCGACGAGTGGGACGTCTACGACGGGCTCAATACCAAGCTCGCCGCGCCCGCCGTGCCGTTCGAGCTGCCCTCGCACTACAACCGCAAGACCACCCGCAGCATGGGCCGCGTCGCCTTGATGGCGGTGCGCGCCAGCGAACTGGCGCTGGAAGATGCCGGCCTGCTCGGCGATCCGGTGCTTTCGAGCGGCCGCGTCGGCGTATCCAATGGCTCGTCCGCCGGCACGCACGCGGCGATCGGCGACTTCGGCCGCATGCTCAACGAGCACACCACGGCCGGCATCAACGCCACCACCTACATCAAGATGATGAGCCACACCGCGCCGGTGAACATCGGTGTGTTCTTCGGCCTCACCGGCCGCGTCATCACCACCTCCAGCGCCTGCACCTCGGGCAGCATGGGCATAGGCGCGGCGTACGAAGTCGTGCGCGCGGGCAAGCAACTGGCGATGCTCGCCGGCGGTTCCGAACAGATGGATGCGACCGCCTCGGCGGTGTTCGACACGCTGTTCGCCACCAGCGTGCGCAACGACGAGCCCGCGCTGACGCCGCGCCCGTTCGATGCGGCGCGCGATGGCCTGGTACTGGGCGAAGGCGCGTGCACGCTGATCCTGGAGGACCTCGAGCACGCGCAGGCGCGTGGGGCCCGGATCCTCGCCGAGATCGTCGGCTACGGCACCAACAGCGACGGCCAGCACGTCACCCAGCCCAGCGCGGAAACGATGGCGATCGCGATGCAGCTGGCGCTGGAAGACGCCGGCCTGCAGCCGGAGGCGATCGGCTACGTCAACGCGCACGGCACCGCCACCGACCACGGCGACATCGCCGAGTCGAAGGCGACCGCGCAGGTGTTCGGCTCGCGCATGCCGTTCAGTTCGCTCAAGAGCTACATGGGGCACACGCTCGGCGCCTGCGGCGCGCTGGAAGCGTGGATCACCATCGAGATGATGCGCGAAGGCTGGTTCGCACCGACGCTCAACCTCGACAACCCCGACCCGCGCTGCGCCGAACTGGACTACATCGTGGGCACCGGTCGCGAGCTTGAGACCGAGTACGTGATGAGCAACAACTTCGCTTTCGGCGGGATCAACACGTCGTTGATCTTCAAACGCTGGCGCGACTAGCGCCGGCATCACTCACTACAGGGAAGCAGTAGATGCGCAATGTCGTTCTTTCTCTTGCGGGCGCCCTGATCCTCGGCGGCGCTGCGGCCCAATCGGCGCACGCTGCGGATGACGGCATCCGCATTCGCGAAGTGATTCCGTACCGCAGCGATTCCGTCGGCACCGCGCCGATCCGCGAACAATGCACCTGGAACCGCGAGCTCAGCCAGAACATCGTCAAGGCTTCGAAAGGAAAGGTGGTGTCCACGGATAAGGAGCTCGCCTCGCTGACGGGCAAGACGCTGGACATCGTCATCACCTACGTCCACGCGGCCGGCGGCGGTTCGGTGTCCGGACCCAAGTGGGGGCGCATCAGCGGCGAACTCAAGGAGAACGGCCAGTTGATCGGCAACTTCGATATTCAACGCGTCACGATGCGGCCGTTCACGTTCAAGGCATGCAGCACGCTGTCCCTGGTGGCCGACGCGCTGGCCCATGACGTGGTGAACTGGCTGAAGAATCCGGGCATCGACCCGAATGCCGGCAAGGCTGCGGATGGCGAAGCGGCACCGCAGGCAAGCGCTATGGAGCAGAACGCCAGCGCCAAGTAACCCCATGCCCAGTGCCAACGCCGTTGGTCGACATCGTCAGCTACTACAAGAGCACGAGTTCACGAGCGCCAGCAACTACGAGTGTTATGCCGGATCGATCCTGGCCGGCTGACGCTGAAAGGCACCTACGCCAAGGTAGGGGGCAAGTAGGGGTACCGCTCTCGACTCAAAAAGGCCCGCTTTGGCGGGCCTTTTTGTGCGCATCGCTATTTCAACGCGATCCCGAAATGGAACGCCTCGATGCGCAGGCCCTCTCGCAGATAGAACGCATGCGCATCCTGCCGCTGTGTGCCGGAGTCCAGTTGCAGCCGGTCACAACCCAGGCGCCTGGCCTCGACCTTGAGCCAGTCGAGCATCAGCTTGCCGAAGCCGCGGCTGCGTACGGCCGAATCGGTAACCAGGTCGTCGACGTAAATGTGCTTGCCGACGGCCAGCATCTCCATCACCCGCCAGCAGGCGAACGCCCGCGGCGCGCCGTCTTCGTCATACAGCGTCGTCGCGTGACAGCCTTGCGCGATCTGGCGTTGCATCTGCTCGACGAAGCGGTCTTCGTCGAACGCCGGGCGAAGCTGCGATACCAGCGGCCACGCGGCACGCAGGTCGGCTTCGAGCGTAAGGATGCGGATGTCGATGGACTTGGCGGCAGCCGTCATTGCGTCGGCGTCACCAGCTGAACAGCTTGTACTGCACCGGCGAGATCGTGCCCTCGCCCTTGCTGGCATCCAGGGTGCCGTCGCCGTTGCTGTCGACCAGGTAGTAAACCGGGCCGCGCACCGGGGTGATCTTGACCACACGCAGCTGGCCGGCGACGCGGTATTCCTCGAGCTTGTCGCCGCCTTCGAGCGTGCGCGAACGCACCTCC
>DATDBD010000123.1:0-4718 GCA_036525015.1 Lysobacter sp. | reverse complement strand
CCTGACCGGCTTGCAACGGGGCGATGTCGACCTGCTGCGCGAAGGCTTGCAGGACCTGCTGGTGGAGCCGCGTCGCGCACCGCTGATCCCGGGCTTCGCCGAGGCCAAGGCCGCGGCACTGGCGCATGGCGCGCTCGGCGCCAGCATTTCCGGTGCGGGTCCCAGCACGTTCGCGTGGTTCGCGTCGAAGGCCGACGCCGAAGCGGCAGCGCCGGGGATGCAGGCCGCGTTCGCCGCAGCCGGCTATGGCTCGCGGGCGTACGTCACCCCGGTGGCGGGTCCGCGCGCGGAGGTCATCGAACCGGCACCGCGTTGAACCCGATGCCGTCATTCCCGCGCAGGCGGGAATCCACAGTGACCAATCCGGATCCCTATCCCCGTGGGGAATGACGATCCGATGTGGACCCTTCCATGAATTTCACCAGTACCCGTGGCAAGACCCCCCCCACCGGCATCGATCAGGCACTCGTCGCCGGCCTCGCTCCCGACGGCGGCCTGTACGTGCCCGAACAGATTCCGACACTGTCGTCGCTGCCCTCTGCAACCTCCCTCGCCGACACTGCACGCGCGGTGCTCTTGCCGTATTTCGATGGCTCGGCGCTGCGCAACCGCCTCGATGAACTGTGCGCACACGCCTATGCGTTCCCGGCGCCATTGCGATCGCTGGCCAACGACGGCGATCACCTGCTCGAGCTGTTCCACGGCCCCACCGCCGCGTTCAAGGACTACGCCGCGCGGTTCCTGGCGGCGGCTTTGGCGCAACTACGGCCGACCGATGCCGCTCCCACGACCATTGTGGTCGCAACCTCCGGCGACACCGGAGCCGCCGTCGCCGCCGCGTTCCATCGTCGCCCCGGCTTCAACGTGGTGATCCTCTATCCCGACGGCCGCGTGTCGCCGCGCCAGGCGCACGGGCTGGGTTGCTGGGGCGACAACGTGCGCGCGTTCCGCATCGAAGGCAGCTTCGACGACTGCCAGCGCCTGGCCAAGCAGGCCCTGGCGGACGATGCCCTGCGCGCGCAGGTGCCGCTGAGTTCGGCCAACAGCATCAGCCTGGGCCGATTGCTGCCGCAGGTCGCCTACTACGCGCACGCGGCCTTGCGGTTTCACGCCGAATACAGCGAGCCGCTCAATGTCATCGTCCCCACCGGCAACCTCGGTAACGCTTGCGCGGCCTTCGTCGCGCGGCGCATGGGACTGCCGCTGGGCGAGATCGTGCTGGCCAGCAACGCCAACGACGTGCTGCCTCGATACTTCGCCGGCGAGGCCTACGCGCCGCGGCCGACCGTGGCGACGCTGGCCAACGCGATGGACGTCGGCGCGCCGAGCAACTTCGAGCGCCTGCGCCACTGGCACCGCGACGATGAGCAGCTGCGCGCCGCGCTGCGCGCCTTCGCCGTCGACGACGCCGCCATCACGGTCACGATCCGGCAGGCACCGCAGCGCCACGGCATCGTGCCCTGCCCCCACACCGCCACCGGCCTGCACGTGCTCGAGCGGCTTCGCGAACGCGGTGACCGCCGGCCGTGGACGGTGGTGGCCACCGCACACCCGGCCAAGTTCGAAAGCATCGTCGAGGCCCTGCTCGGCCACGTGGTCGAACCGCCGCCTGCACTGGCGCAAACACTGTCGCGGCCGGCCTTCGCCGAGCCTTTGGCCGCCGACTACCCGGCATTGCGTAGCCTTCTTATGCAGGGTTGAGCGACCTCACCTGACCCACATCACACTCGGCGACGTTACAAACGAAACTGTTGACACGCCCGGAACGGGCATGTTTACCTCGATGCCATGACGCAGCGCAGCATCCACTCGCAGAACGCACCGCACCGGCCGCACGGCCAGGCGAGGACGCTGCGTGCTGCCAACGTCGACGCTTCGCTCCTTGCCATGATCAAGCTCGCGCCGCTCGCGGCCGCGCTCGTACTCGTACTCGTACTTATTACCGGGCATGCCAGCGCGGAGTACGGGTTTGCGTAAGTAACACCACCAAACCCCAGGTCTAAGAACCCAGACCCCGCGCCCGAAAAGGCGCGGGGTTTTTGTTTTTACGGCTTGCGGTTCCGACCGAAGGAACAGCAGCACGTGAGAAGCAATGCCATCAAGCAAGGCCCCGAACGCGCTCCGGCACGCGCGATGCTGCGCGCTACCGGCCTGGACGATGCCGCGATCGCTAAGCCGCTGGTCGCCGTCGTCCATACTTGGACGGACGTGTCGCCGTGCAACTTGACCCTGCGCGATCTCGCCCAGCACGTGCGCGCCGGCGTGATCGAGCACGGCGGTACTCCTATCGAGTTCAACACCATCGCGGTGACCGACGGCATCGCCATGGGCAGCGACGGCATGCGCGCTTCGCTCGCTTCACGCGAGACCATCGCCGATTCGATCGAGCTGGCCGTCAACGGCCATTGCCTGGACGCGATGGTGCTGCTGGTGGGTTGCGACAAGACCATCCCGGCTGCCGCGATGGCCGCCGCGCGCCTGGATATCCCGACCGTCATCCTTTACGGCGGCACGATCATGCCCGGCCACTGCCCCTCCAAGTTGGCATCTGCTGTCGCCGGCTCCGGGGAAGGCGAGAAAGAGCGCGCATTGACCGTGCAGGACGTCTTCGAGGCCGTCGGCGCGCATTCCGCCGGCCGCATCGACGATGCCGAACTGCACCGCATCGAATCGCACGCCTGTCCTGGCGCCGGCGCCTGCGGCGGTCAGTTCACGGCCAACACGATGGCGATGGTGCTGACGTTCCTCGGCCTGTCGCCGCTGCAGCTCAACGACATTCCTGCCGTCCACCCCGACAAGTCCGCCGCTGCGCGCGCCTGTGGCGCGCTGGTGATGCGGCAGTTGCGCGACGGGTGGCCGGGACCTCGCGCGATCCTCTCTCCCGCCGCCTTACGCAACGCGGCTCGCGCAGTCTCGGCCACTGCAGGCTCTACCAATGCGGCGCTGCACCTGCTGGCGATCGCGCACGAGGCTGGCGTCGCCTTCGGCCTGGAGGAGTTCGAGGCCGCCGCGAGCACGCCCGTGATCGCCGACCTCAAACCCGGCGGTCGCTACACCGCCGCAGAAATGTTCGAGCAGGGAGGCACCGCTCTGGTGGCACGCGAGCTGCGGGCGGCCGGTCTGATCGAGGACATCGCCACGGTCACCGGCCGCAGCTTTTTCCAGGAACTCGACGACGTGCCGGCGCCTGCACACCAGGACGTGGTGCGCCCGATCGGCGATCCCCTCAAGCCACGTGGCGGCTATTCGATCCTCTACGGCGATCTCGCCCCTGAAGGCTGCATCGTCAAGCTTGCCGGGCACGGGCGTGAGCGCTTCGAAGGGACCGCGCGCGTATTCGATTCCGAGGAAGCGGCGTTCGCCGCCGTGCAGGCGCGCGAGATCCAGGCCGGCGATGTCGTCGTGATCCGCTTCGAAGGGCCCGCCGGCGGTCCCGGCATGCGCGAGATGCTGGCGGTCACTGCCGCACTGGTCGGCCAGGGCCTGGGCAACGACGTCGCGTTGATTACCGACGGCCGCTTCAGCGGCGCGACGCACGGCTTCATGGTCGGCCACATCGCCCCGGAAGCCGCGCGCGGCGGGCCGATCGCCCGCCTGCGCAATGGCGACCGCGTGCGCATCGATGTCGGCACGCGCCGCATCGACGTCGATGCCGACCTGGGCGCTCGCGAATGCGCGCGCATCGCGCCGCGCGTCACGACGGGAGTGCTGGCCAAGTACGCACGGCTGGTCAGTTCGGCTTCGCTTGGCGCCGTAACCGCACCGGGTCCGCTCGACGACCGCCGCATCGCCGCCGCCCTTGTCGATTCGCCCCGACGCGACCCAACCGCATCGCCGCACGAACCGATCTCCGCCCCCGCCTGATCTCCGCCCCCGCCTGATCTCCGCCTGATCCCCGCCGTTCCTACCGCTTCCCACCTCCTTTTTTACCCAAGGACACCGCAATGACCACCAGCTCCAAACCCCGCGTCGCGATCGTCGGTTACGGCAGCCAGGGCCGCGCCCACGCGCTCAACCTGCGCGACTCTGGCTTCGACGTCACCATCGGACTGCGCCCGGGTGGCCCGACCGAACTGAAGGCCAAAGCCGACGGTTTCACCGTCGCGACACCGGCCGAAGCGGTGAAGGATGCCGACCTCGTCGCCGTGCTTACTCCCGACATGGTGCAACCGCAGCTCTATGGCGAGGTCATCGATCCCAACATCCGCCAGGGCGCGTGCTTGCTGTTCGCGCATGGCTTCAACGTCCACTACGGCCAGATCACGCCGCGCGAGGACCTCGATGTCGTGCTGGTCGCGCCCAAGGGCCCGGGTGCGCTGGTGCGCCGCGAGTACGAGATCGGCCGCGGCGTGCCGTCGGTCTATGCCGTGCACCAGGACCGCAGCGGCCATGCCGAGGCGCTCGCGCTGACGTACTGCGCCGGCATCGGCGGCGCCCGCCAGAACGCCATCAAGACCACGTTCAAGGAAGAAACCGAGACCGACCTGTTCGGCGAGCAGGCCGTGCTCTGTGGCGGTGCGACCAAGCTCGTCCAGGCCGGCTGGGAAACGCTGGTCGAGGCCGGCTACCAGCCGGAGGTCGCGTACTACGAGTGCCTGCACGAGCTGAAGCTGATCGTCGATCTGTTCTACGAAGGCGGCATCACCCGCATGCACGAATTCATCAGCGAGACCGCGCAGTACGGCGCGCTCACGCGCGGCGCCTACGTGGTCGACGAC
>DATDBD010000122.1:0-10202 GCA_036525015.1 Lysobacter sp. | reverse complement strand
GGCCGCCGAGGAAGAAGATCCTGTCGGTGACCTGGCACAGATCACCGGACTCAGCGAACGCAAGGTCCAGATGATCGTCGGCAACCGCACCTCGTTCGCCGAGTATCCGTACACCTAGCAGCGCTCGCTCGAGAAGTTTGTCGACTCGGTCGGCGAAGTCCGCTACCAGATGCTCATCAGCGGCCAGCCAGTGGATCTCCAGGACGACCAGGGCCGGACGATCACCTTCCAGATCCGGAACAGCAAGCTCGTCGCGTTGTAACCGCAACTCCGCGGATCGTTGAATAAGGAATCAGCGGCCTTGACCATCATTGACAGCCACGTGCCATAGCCGCTCAGTACCAGCCCGGTGCTGGGCGGCGACGCGGCGATGTAAGCCGTATTCGTCACGTTCCTGACAACATCCGCAGCCTCGTCATCACATGGCACCGAAACCGGTGCCATCTTCTTTCCAGAACTTCTTTCCAGGAAATTCTTTCCAGAACCACGAGCATGCGCCCCAAGGGGCGCTCATGCCGCGTGCTCTCATGCCGCATGGGGCAACGTTGCATGCAGCATTTCTGTCGGCGGCAACTCCGCCAGCGTTTCGCCGGTATGCGCCAGCAATCGCAACGTTCCGTCCGGGTCCTCGGCCAATGCCGTGAGGCTCTCGACCCAGTCACCGTCGTTGGCATAGATGCATCCATCGCGCCGCAGCAACCCGGCGCGATGTATGTGGCCGCAGACGATGCCATCGAGGCCGCGGCGACGTGCATCGTCGATACCGGCCTGGACGAAGCGGTTGATGTAACGCTCAGCCGCGCCGCTGCGGCTCTTGAGGAATTCCGACAGCGACCAGTAGCGCTGCCCCATGCGGCGGCGCAGGCGATTGTAGAGCTGGTTGCCGGTAAGGATGCGGTAATACAGCCAGTCCCCGAAGCGCTCATGGAACCCTCCGAAGTGGGTGATGCCATCGTAGTCGTCGCCATGCGTCACCAGCAGGCGCCTTCCATCCGCAGTGACGTGGATCGCGCGTCGACGGATCGCCATGCGCGGCAGTGACAGTCCACAGAACCTGCGGATCGGGCGATCGTGGTTGCCAGGCACGTAGATCAGTTCGGTCCCATCGCGACGCAACGTGTGCAGCGCTTCGATCACCCGGTGCTGCGCACTGCCCCAGGCAGCCCGGCGCTGCGCCATCCACCACAGATCGACGATGTCGCCCACCAGATAAAGGCGATCGCAACGCAGGCCCCCGAGAAAGTCCGCAAGTTCGGCGGCATGGCAGTGCTTGGAGCCCAGGTGCACGTCGGACACGAATACCGCTCGGCGACGCGGTGGCAGCTGTGTCGGAAGCGGCGTCATAAGGTGGCCTCCGCGGACGGTGCTGCGACGGGTTCCATCTTCGCCCCCAGATAGCGCTCGCGCTTCTTCGGACGCATGCGTTGAAGGTCGACTTCGATCAAGCCGTCGATGGCGTCGCTGAAAGCCGGATCGACGCCGAACGCGAGGAAGCGCGCACCGCCCGGCTCGCACAGATCGGTGTACTGCTTGTAAAGCATCGGCAGAGTCGCGCCGAGCGCATCGAGATTGGCCTTGAGCACGTGGAATGCCGTCGCCGCATCCACCGTGTCGAACGCCGGCGGCGCGGCACGGTATACGAACGGCTGCCTGGAGACCGCGTCCTGGTCGGCGCTGCCGAAATATCGCTCGTAATAGGCGACGATCTGCTCGCGCGCGTCGAGCGGCAGCGCGGCGCTGATCGACACCGGACCGAACAGGTACCGCACGTTGCGGTGGTGTGCCAGGTACGCGCCGATACCCTGCCACAGGTAATCGATACTGCGACTGCCCCAGTAGTCGGGCACGACAAAGCTCCGCCCCAGCTCCATGCCCTGCGCGATGCGCGGTATCGACTCGTCGCTGTAGTGGAACAGCGACGCGGTATAGAGCCCGTCCAGCCCCCGCTCGGCCAGCACACGGGCGCCGCGCGCGATGCGGTAGGCTCCGGCGATCTTGGATGCGGCTTCGTCCCAAAGCACGATGTGCTCGTACCAGCTGTCGTAGACGTCGACATCCAGGCGCTGTCCCGTGCCCTCGCCCACCGCGCGGAAGGTCAACTCGCGCAGGCGACCGATCTCCTGCAGCAGGCCCGAGCCAGCATCGAGGCGGCCTACGCGAATCTGCTTGCCGTCGGAGGTCTGGCCGAGCAGGGCCATTGCCTCGATGCCGGCGTGCACGGTCGCCGGATCGATGACATCGATCAGCGCGGCCGGCGCGATGGATCCCGCAGCCTCCGGCGCGGGTCCACTGCGACGCGTACCGAGCGAGAACAACTCACGCCGCACCTGCCGCAGCAGTTGCTCCGGATCGCCGTCGGCGGGCAGCGACAGCGGCGTGCCGATGCGCAAGGCGATCCGACGCGCCCGCCGGGCGAACATTTCGCGCGCCAGCAACGCGGTGCCGGCCGGTTTGAACAACGCCGAGGCGCCGTAGAACAGCGCCGAATTGCGCGCCTCGATGCGCACCGGCAACACCGGCGCGCCGCTGCTGCGGGCAAAGCGCAGGAAGCCGCGACGCCAGCGCCCATCGGTAACACCGCGCAAACCCAGCCGCGCCACCTCGCCAGCCGGAAATACGATCACACATTGTTCGTTGCGCAGGGCGTCATCGATCGCCTGCAGGCTTTCCGCGCCCGGCCGTCCGCCGAGGATGCGCACGGGCAGCAGCAGGCCCGACAGCGGCTCCAGCGCGCAGAGCAGGTCGTTGGCGATGATCTTCACGTCGCGACGCACATGCCCGACCAGGTCCAGCAGCGCCAGCGCGTCCAGCGCACCGGAGGGGTGGTTGGCGACCAGCAGCAGTCTGCCGCTGGCGGGGATGTGTGCGATCTCGTCCGCATCCGCCTGATAGCGGGCCTGCAGGTGGTCCAGTGCCGCCGAGACGAAATCGAAGTCGCGAAGACCACGACTTGCCTGCAGGAAGGCATCGACCTCGTCGAAACGCGACCAGCGGCCGATCGTGCGCAGCAACGGGCTGGCCAGCGTGGCCCGACGGCCCCGGAACCAGTGAGGGAATCGTTCTTGCAGGCGGCGTTCGAACTGCAGCATCGGGCGTCGCGGGTCGCCCCGGCGGGGCGTCTCGCCGCGCAGCCTGCCCTCCGGCGGCGACAGCCGCGTGGCAGTTTGGCTTCAAACCGATGACAGCCGAGCTACTGCCCTTAACCCGGGGCAACATCCCGATACCGCACAATGCGCCGACCCGGCGGACCCTGTATCATAGTCGGCCATCCTTTCATCCGAATACGGGGATATAGCCTCCGATGTCCAGCTATCTTTTCACCTCCGAATCCGTTTCCGAAGGTCATCCGGACAAGATCGCCGACCAGATTTCCGATGCGGTGCTGGACGCCATCCTGGCCCAGGACAAGCGCGCCCGCGTGGCCTGCGAGACCATGGTGAAGACCGGCGCGGCCATCGTCGCGGGTGAAGTCACCACCACCGCCTGGGTCGACATCGAGTCGCTGGCGCGTCGCGTGATCAATGAGATCGGCTACGACAACTCCGACGTCGGCTTCGACGGCCACACTTGCGCCATCATCAACATGCTCGGCAAGCAGTCTCCGGACATCGCTGCGGGCGTGGACCGCAAGAAGCCGGAAGAACAGGGCGCGGGCGACCAGGGCCTGATGTTCGGCTACGCCTGCAACGAGGCTCCGGAATTCATGCCGGCGCCGATCTACTACTCGCACCGTCTGGTCGAGCAGCAGGCCAAGATTCGCAAGAAGAAGAACTCGCCGCTGCCGTGGCTGCGTCCGGACGCCAAGTCGCAGGTCACCCTGCGCTACGACGCCGAGCACAATGTCGCCGGCCTCGATGCGGTGGTTCTGTCGACCCAGCATGACCCGGGCATCAAGCAGAAGGACCTGGTCGAGGGCGTGTACGAGCACATCCTCAAGCCGGTGCTGCCGAAGAAGTGGCTCGAGTCGCTGCCCAAGAACAAGATCCACATCAACCCGACCGGCATCTTCGTGATCGGCGGCCCGGTCGGCGACTGCGGTCTGACCGGCCGCAAGATCATCGTCGACAGCTACGGCGGCATGGCCCGTCACGGTGGTGGCGCGTTCTCGGGCAAGGATCCGTCCAAGGTCGACCGCTCGGCCGCCTACGCCGCGCGTTACGTCGCCAAAAACATCGTTGCCGCCGGCCTGGCCGACAGGTGCGAAGTGCAGGTCTCCTACGCCATCGGCGTGGCCGAGCCGACCTCGATCTCGGTCACCACGTTCGGCACCGGCAAGATCCCGGACGACAAAATCGAGAAGCTGATCCGCAAGCACTTCGACCTGCGTCCGTACGGCATCGTGAAGATGCTCGACCTGATCCACCCGGTCTACCAGGACACCGCCGCCTACGGCCACTTCGGTCGCAAGCCGAAGGAAGTCAGCTACGTCGACGGTGCCGGCAAGAAGCACACCGCCACGGCCTTCTCGTGGGAGAAGACCGACAAAGCCGACGACCTGCGCAAGGATGCCGGCCTGAAGAAGTAATCCGCGTCGCTCCCGCTTGCGGGAGTGCGCTGGAACGACGGGCCGCCATTGCGCGGCCCGTTTCCATTTCGCTCGTCACCCCGCCGCGCAGTTCATCAACGCGTGGCGCGGTGACGATAGAATGCCGTTTCCGGCCGCGCGACCTGCGGCCGACCGCGCCTGGCGCGGAACCTATTCCCCCGCCGAGGGGCGCTGCGACCGTGACAGGAGCCGTAATTCGCTCCCAAGCACGGCCAGGCTCGGCGGGATGACCGCAACAACGGCGCCCGCTTCAATCCAACGGAGCTTTGCCATGAACGCCGTACCCAAGACCTTCTCCACCGAAGGCGACTACAAGGTTGCCGACATCTCGCTGGCCGAGTGGGGCCGCAAGGAACTGGACATCGCCGAGCACGAGATGCCGGGCCTGATGTCGATCCGCAAGAAGCACGCCACCACCAAGCCGCTCAAGGGCGTCCGTGTGACCGGCTCGCTGCACATGACCATCCAGACGGGCGTGCTGATCGAGACGCTGAAGGACATCGGCGCCGACGTGCGCTGGGCCTCGTGCAACATCTTCTCGACGCAGGACCATGCCGCCGCGGCGATCGCCAAGTCGGGCACGCCGGTGTTCGCATGGAAGGGCGAGTCGCTGGAGGAGTACTGGGATTGCACGCTCGACGCGCTGACCTTCCCGGGCAACAAGGGCCCGGAACTGGTCGTCGACGACGGCGGCGACGTCACCCTGCTGATCCACAAGGGCTACGAGCTCGAGAAGGGTTCCGACTGGGTCAATACCCCGTCGGGCAACCACGAAGAGCAGGTAATCAAGAACCTGCTCAAGCGCGTCGCCAAGGAACGTCCGGGCTTCTGGGCCGGCGTGGTCAAGGCCTGGAAGGGCGTCTCGGAAGAGACCACCACCGGCGTGCACCGCCTCTATCAGCTCGCCGAAGCCGGCACGCTGCTGGTCCCGGCCATCAACGTCAACGACTCGGTCACCAAGAGCAAGTTCGACAACCTCTACGGTTGCCGCGAGTCGCTGGCCGATGGCCTCAAGCGCGCGATGGACGTGATGCTGGCCGGCAAGGTCGCGGTCGTGTGCGGCTACGGCGACGTCGGCAAGGGCTCGGCCCACTCGCTGCGTGCTTACGGCGCGCGCGTGGTGGTTACCGAGATCGATCCGATCAACGCCCTGCAGGCGGCAATGGAAGGCTTCGAGGTCAACACCGTCGAGAGCACGCTGGGCCGCGGCGACATCTACGTCACCACGACCGGCAACAAGGACGTGCTGACGCTCGAGCACATGTCGCAGATGAAGGACCAGGCCATCGTCTGCAACATCGGCCACTTCGATAACGAGATCCAGGTCGACAAGCTCAATACGTCGGGCGCCACGAGGCTCAACATCAAGCCGCAGGTCGATAAGTACACCTTCAAGAACGGTAACTCGATCTTCCTGCTGGCCGAGGGCCGCTTGGTGAACCTGGGCTGCGCGACCGGTCATCCGAGCTTCGTGATGTCCAACTCGTTCTCCAACCAGACGCTGGCGCAGCTCGACCTGTGGGCGAACAAGGACACGTACGAGCCCAAGGTCTACATCCTGCCGAAGAAGCTCGACGAGGAAGTCGCTCGCCTTCACCTGGAGAAGATCGGCGTGAAGCTGACCAAGCTGACCGATGACCAGGCTGCGTACCTGGGCGTGTCGGTGGACGGTCCGTACAAGCCGGAGCATTACCGCTACTGATCGCGGGCCACTCGTGGCGAGAAAACGGGCGCTTCGGCGCCCGTTTTTTTTGCCCGCCAGCCCGGCTCATTCCCTCCAAACAGGATCGGACTTGAGCGGCTCCAAGCGCGCGAAAGCGTGATGTCGCCTTTCGTTATTTCCTTCATCGCGATAGAGAGATAGACTGATGGCCACACCTCGTCCCCGGACCGAGCATGGCCTCCCCGATCAGCTTCGAGTTCTATCCGCCCAAGACCGACGAACAACGCGCGCAGCTCGACAAGGCCGCGGCCAAACTCAGGGCGCACAATCCCGAGTATGTGTCCTGCACGTTCGGTGCAGGCGGATCGACGCTGAGCTACACGCCGGAAACGGTGGAGCGGCTGCACCAGGTGCACGGTTTCGACGCTGCGCCGCATTTGTCCTGTGTCGGCGGTACTCGCGCCGAGTTGGGCGAACTGCTCGAGCGCTACAAGACGATGGGCTGCCGCCGCATCGTCGCGCTGCGTGGTGACCTGCCTTCGGGCATGGGCCACACCGGCGACTTCCGCTATGCCACCGACCTGGTCGATTTCATCCGTCGCGACCACGACGGCTATTTCCATATCGAAGTCGGCTGCTACCCCGAATGCCATCCGCAGGCAGACGATGCCCTCGCCGACCTGCGCCACTTCAAGGCCAAGATCGACGCCGGCGCCGACGGCGCCATCACCCAGTACTTCTATAACGCCGATGCCTATTTCCGCTTCGTCGAAGACGCGCGCCGCATCGGCGTGAGCGTGCCGATCGTGCCTGGCATCATGCCGATCTCCAACTTCAGCCAGTTACGGCGTTTCTCCGATGCCTGCGGCGCCGAAATCCCCCGCTGGATCGGCAAGCGCATGCAGGCCTTCGGCGACGATGTCGAATCGATCCGCGAATTCGCTGCCGACCTGGTGGCCTCGATGTGCGAACGATTGGTGGAAGGCGGCGCCCCTGCCCTGCACTTCTATACGCTCAATCTGTCCAAGCCGACGCTGAGCGTGCTCGCCCGCATTCGTTGATCCATTCCCTCGACAACACGCCGGTTAAGCAACCGGAACAGGGGTTGGACCTGGCAAATGGCCGCGCTGTGTTAGCCCACAGTTAAGCGTGGCTTGGGATTTCAGCACCTTGCGATGACGCTTGCCGGAGCAGCATTCCGGCATGGTGATGCGATTTCCCGCGCTGAGTGCCACCGCCGTTCTCGGCGCCGTCGCGGGAAGCTTCGCAGCGGCTTCGTCGCCGGCCGCCGAAATGCAGGCTTTCAGCCTCCAGCGCTGCGAGTCTGCCCAAGGTGAGGTGGTGTACACCGATCGCAGTTGTGCGGCCTCCGGCGCGCGCCCCACGCCGCTGCCGCATGAGTTGATCTCGCGCATCGTGTATGAGCCTGGGTATTCGGCAGCGTCGATTTCTTTCGCCAGCCATTTCGACGATGCAACGCGGGGCACGGTGCCGAAGCGGCGTCCGCTCGTGGACGGCTGCGCGAGGACGCCACGGCAGCTTTCGCTCGACCTGGAAGGCGCGTGGGCGTTGCACGATGTCAATCGCCTCGCCGAGAGTTTTCACTGGGTGGGCATGAGTCATCGCCAGAGCCATCGCGTCATGGACCGATTGCGGCAACTCAGCGACCAGCCCGTGCAACGGGCCGAGTATTTCAATGCGCAGATCGGCCCCGCCGACATGCCAATGGAAGGAAACGCCGGCATCGTGCAACTGCTGCTTGCCAATGGCAGCGGAGCCAATATCGTCGACCTGGACGTGCGTCGCTATTCGGGTTGCTACTTCGTCACCTTCCAGCAGACGTCGTAACGATCGCTCCGTGAAGGGCCGCACTGTTCGCGGCCGGCCAGCGGGGCTAGGCTGATTCCATGCATCGAACCTTGAGAGTGCTCCTGCTGGCCGCGGCACTCGCGTCGTCGCCGGCGATTGCGCAGGTGCGCCGATGCGTCAATCCGAGCGGCGCGGTCGTCTTCACCGATCGCGAATGCGGCGAGATCGGCGCCCAGGAACAGGCCGCGCGACCCGCCTCGCCTGCCGCCAGCAACCGCACGGCTTATCGAGGCTGTGCCCGCACCGTGCACGACCTGATGTACGAGATGACCAGCGCCTTCGACGCGCACGACGCCAACCGCCTGGCAGGCGTCTATCACTGGGTCGGCATGTCCGGAAGCAGTGCCTACTCCATCCTGGATCGCCTCGACGCCATGGTGCAGCGACCACTGGTCGACCTGGTCCCGGTGATGCCCGACTCCCCGGTCAGCGAAGGGGCCGCGGACGTGGGCGAGGCGGCCGCCCGCGTGGATGGGGAGTATTACCCGCAGACCAGCGTTCGTTCGACACCGGTCGCATTGCGCGTCGAGCAGACCCAGGCCAACGGCATCACGCCCTCGCGCACTGTATTCGGCCTGCGCAAGCATCTGGGTTGCTGGTGGGTCCAGTTGTAGGGCGGGCCTTTGGCGCGCCTCGGACCGCGCTCCGGAAGTCGAAAGCAACCATCACCCACTTCAGTTGACTCCTCCGCCAACCGGCGCCGTGCGGGCGACCGCACGGCGTTTTTCGTGCCCGCCGCCCGTCCCCCGGACACGGGCCTTTGCCGGCGCGGCCCAGTAAACTAGCGGGCTTCCGTATCCGTCATCCCCCGAGAGTCCGGCATGAGCATGCAATACCCCGAATGGATCTGGCACAACGGCGCCATCAAGCATTGGGCCGAAGCCACCACCCACGTGATGTCGCATGCCCTGCACTACGGATCGTCGGTCTTCGAAGGCATCCGCACCTACCAGACGCCCAACGGCCCGGTGATTTTCCGCCTGACCGACCACAACACGCGCCTGTTCGCCTCGGCCAAGATCTACGACATGGCAATGCCCTACACGGTGGAGCAGGTCAACCAGGCCTGCCGCGACGTCATCCACGCCAACAACAACACCACCGACTACCTGCGCCCGGTCGCCTACCGTGGCCTGGGCGGCTTCGGCTTGTCGGCCGATACGCCGACCGACCTGGCGGTGGCGACCTGGAAGATGGGCCAGTACCTGGGCGCCAGCGTGCTCGAGCAGGGCATCGACGCCTGCGTGTCTAGCTGGCAGCGCTTCGCGCCGAACACCCTTCCGGCCGGCGCCAAGGCCGGGGGCAACTACCTGTCCGGCCAGCTGGTCGCGCGCGAGGCGCGCCGCCTGGGCTTCGGCGAGGGCATCGCGCTGGCCTCGACCGGCCTGCTCAGCGAAGGCGCGGGCGAGAATCTGTTCCTGGTGTTCGAGGGCGCCCTGCACACCACCCCGGTCAGCGCCGCGCTGCTCAACGGCATCACCCGCAACACCATCATCACCCTGGCCCGCGACGCCGGCATCGAGGTGATCGAGCGCGACCTGCCGCGCGAATACCTGTACCTGTGCGATGAGCTCTTCATGTGCGGCACGGCGGCGGAAATCACCCCGATCCGCTCGGTCGACGGCCGCCAGGTCGGCACCGGCAAGCCCGGACCGATCACCCGCCGCGTCCAGGAACTGTTCTTCGGCCTGTTCGAAGGCAAGACGCCGGACAAGCGCGGCTGGCTGGAAGCGCTGTAAGCGCATACGCCGGAGGCGTCACGCCTCCGGCTTTGGCTCCGGCTTCGGCTTCGGCTTCGGCACCGGAGACCGGTTTTCAAAGGTGAGCGTGGCCACTACGCCGCGCTGCTCGCCCGGCCGCACGCGCACGTCCCACCGGTAAAGGTCACAGAGCCGGCGAACGATCGACAAGCCGATGCCGCCCCCTTGCGAATGCCCCGCATGGGTGCCGCGATAGCCGCGCTCGAACAGCTTGGCCGCGTCTTCCTCACTGAGGCCGGGGCCGGAATCGATCACTTCGACCGCGCGCCCGCCCAGCCACACCACGACTTCGCCCTGGGTGGTGTACTTCACCGCGTTGCCGACCAGATTGCCCAGGGCCACCGCCACGGCGGCCTCGGGGGCG
>DATDBD010000121.1:0-11828 GCA_036525015.1 Lysobacter sp. | reverse complement strand
ACACGGAAGTGCGACTTGCGCGCCTTCAGCCACTCGTCGAAGGCGATGGTCGCAGCGCCGATGCCCGCGCCGATGGCGATCATCGTCCACGGCAGCTTGCCGCCGAACAGGCCCTTGGCCACCGACGCCATCAGCATCGCCTGCGGCGCGGCCAGCGAGTTGGGATGCTCCGGCGTCGGCGCGCCGATGCCGTAGGCAGCAGAGAGCAGGTTCAGCACCGGCGCCATGATCAGCGCGCAGGAGAACGCGCCGATGCCGAGCATCAGCTGCTGTTTCCATGGCGTAGCGCCGACGATGTAACCGGCCTTGAGGTCTTGCAGGTTGTCGCCGCCGACCGCCGCCGCACAGCACACCACTGCGCCGATCATGATCGCGGCAACCGCGCCGATCGGCGAATCGCGTCCGAGCAGCAGCACCAGCACGACGGAGGCGAACAGGATGGTCGCGATGGTGATGCCCGACACCGGGTTGTTGGACGAACCCACCAGGCCGGCCAGGTAGGCCGACACCGACACGAACAGGAAGCCGGCGACAATCATGATGATGGTCATCGGGATGCTCACCATCCAACTGCCGACGATGGCCTGGTACAGCAATGCCAGCGGCACGACGAAGACGACCAGCGCCACCAGCATCCACTTCATCGGCAGGTCGCGCTCGGTCTCGGCGACGGCCAGGCCCCCGCCCTTGCGCGCGGCGGCCAGGCCGCTCTTGATGCCTGATGCCAGCGAGTTGCGCAGCGAGAACAGCGTCCACATGCCGCCGATCAGCATGGCGCCGACGCCGAGGTAGCGGATCTTGGTCGACCAGATCGCGCCGGCAATGTCGGCGGCGCTGCCGTCGGCGACGCGCGCGGCCAGTTCCGGATCGCTGCCCATGAAGAAGGCCTGGTAGATCGGAATGGCGATGTTCCAGGACAGGATGCTGCCCGACAGCACGACGATGCCGACATTGAGACCGACGATGTAACCCACGCCGAGCAAAGCCGGCGACAGGTTGGTGCCCATGTAGCCCAGGTACTTGCCGATGAAGCCGGAGCCGACGGCGTTGTCGGGGATCATCCGCAGGCCGCTTTCGGCGGCGAGCTTGACCAGCGCGCCGATGGAACCGGCCAGCGCGAGGATCTTCAAACCCGGCCCGGGGTTCTCACCGGCCTTGAGCACTTCGGCCGCGGCCTTGCCTTCGGGGAACGGCAGCGGGTCCTCGACGATCATCGAGCGGCGCAGCGGAACCGAGAACAGCACGCCAAGCAGGCCGCCGAGGCCGGCGATGCCAAGCACCCACCAGTATTTGAAATCCGGCCAGTAACCCATGATCACCAGCGCCGGGATCGTGAAGATCACGCCCGCTGCGATCGACGAACCGGCCGAGGCGCCGGTCTGGACGATGTTGTTTTCGAGAATCGTGCCGCCGCCGAGCAGGCGCAGCACGCCCATCGAGACGACCGCCGCCGGGATGGCGGTGGCGATGGTCAGGCCCGCGAACAGGCCCAGGTAGGCATTGGCGGCGGCGAGGATCATCGCCAGAACGACGGCCAGCAGCACGGCGCGGAAGGTCAATTGCGGTGTTGCGGGCGAAGGCGAAGCCATCGGCATCTCCGGGCGAATAAGCGGATTGGGGCAATCGCCCGATGATCGCATCCGCGGGCCGGCCCCGGTAAGTGCTCGGCAAGGCCATTCGACGGCCGCTGGAGCCCGCTGGCTATACTCGCCCGACCTTCGAAGGAAGCCGCCCGTGTCCGCCAGTCCCGATCTGCCCTTCACTCGCGACCCCCGCGACGAGCTGTTCGGACATCCCAAAGGCGTCTTCGTTTGCTTCTTCACCGAAATGTGGGAGCGCTTCTCCTTCTACGGAATGAAGGCGCTGCTGCTGCTGTACCTGCTGCAGCACCACCGCTTCGGCGACCGCGCCGGCCTGGACGTGCTGGGCGCCTACGGCGGCCTGGTGTATTGCGTGCCGGTGATCGGTGGCCTGCTCGCCGACCGGTTCCTGGGCATGCGCAAGGCAGTGATCTTCGGTGGCCTGTTGCTGGTGGCCGGCCACATCGGCATGGCGTTCGAAGGTCACGCCGCGACCACGGTCAATGGCGTCGTCGTCCGTGACGAGGGCGCGCTGCGCGTGTTCTACCTGTCGTTGTCGCTGATCATCATGGGCGTGGGCTTCCTCAAGCCCAATGTCTCGACGATCGTCGGCCGTCTCTACCCGGAAAACGACCCGCGACGCGATTCGGGCTTCTCGCTGTTCGTCGCCGGCATCAACCTGGGTGGCCTGTTCGCGTCGATCGTGTGCGGCTACCTGGGCCAGACCTACGGTTGGAGCTACGGATTCGGCGCGGCGGGCATCGGCATGATGCTCGGTCTCGCGCAATTCCTGTGGGGCCGCAAATACCTGCGCGGCATCGCCGAACCGCCCAGGCCGCTCAGCCGTTCGCACGAGTGGACGATCTATGCGCTGGCCATCGCCGGCCTGCTGCCGGTGGCCTGGCTGATGCACGCGGTGACCGCGATCCGCCTCGGTCCCGACACCATCCGCTGGACCTACTACATCGTGGTGATGGCCCTGGTTGGCATCGTCTGGACGATGTGGCACGGCCTGCGCCGCGACGATTCCGCACCCAGGCCGCTGTCGGCCTACGCGCCGTCGCTGCTGGTGTTTGCCGCGATCGGCATCGCGGTGAACTGGCTGTCGTCGCGTTATGGCGTGCTCGACTTCTTCGTCGAGGAAGCGACGCTGGCGCTGGTGCTGATGTCGGTGGTGTTCCTGGTCGTGGGCTTCTGGTACGCAGGCTTCGTCACCCGCGGTTGCACGAAGGTCGAAGCACAGCGCATGGGCGCGATGATGGTGATGATCTTCGCCGCGCTGATCTTCTACACGCTGTACGAGCAGACCTACGGCTCGTGGGTGACCTTCACCGATCGCCTTCTGGGCAAGGACCTGTTCCCGTCGATGGTGATCCGCGAAGGCACGCCATGGCCGTGGTCGATCCCCGCCCTGCTGTTCGCGCCGGTCGCCTTCGTCCTGGGATCGTCGATCTCCGAGCGCACGCCCGCCTCGCCGTGGCCGCGTTGGCTGCTGCTGCTGTCGATGCTGACGATGCTGGCCGCACTGGTGCATGACGCAGTGCTGCTGCCGCAGACGGCCGGATCGTTGACCTATCTGGGCTCGATGTTCATCGTCCTGCTGGCGCCGATGTTCGCGGTGATCTGGACGCGCCTGGACAAGCGCGGGCTGGATCCGTCCAAGCCGACCAAGTCGGCATTCGGCCTGCTGTTCGCGGGCCTGAGCTTCCTGCCGCTGGTCTGGGCCGCGCAACACGCCGGCGCTACGGGCGAGATGGCTAGCGTGTGGTGGTTGGTGCTGGCCTACGTTCTGCTGGAGCTCGGCGAGATGTGTCTGTATCCGGTCGGCCTGTCCGCCGTCACTCAGTTGTCGGTGCCGCGCGTGGTCAGCCTGATGATGGGCACCTGGTTCCTGGCGACTGCGTTCTCGGAAACGCTGGCCGCGCTGTTCGGCAAACTGGCGGCCATCGACATCCCCGAAGGCACCTCGCTGGATTTCGCCATGGCCGGCGAGAAGTACGCGAACCTGTTCGAGCTGTTGATGTGGATCGGCATCGGCTGGGCCGTGCTGGCGTTCGCCGTGTCGCCGCTGCTGCGGCGGATGATGCATGGGGTGAAGTGACGCGCCGCTGTGCGGTGGCAGCCGCGTCGGCCAATGGGAAGGCAGGTCGCGCAAAAAAAGAACGGCGCTCAAAGGCGCCGTTCTTCTTGTTGCTGCGAATTATTGCTGCGAATTAAATCATCTACCTGCTTACTTCGCCGCCTTTCCGTCCGTACCACCGCCGGACGTCGCCACGCCGCCGCCGAGGTTGCGAGATAGGAACGCGAGCAGTCGCGTGTAGAACTCCTGCTGGTGCTCCGGCTTGAAGAAGCCGTGGCCTTCGGTGTCGTAGTAGAGCGTCTCCACCTGCACCCCTGCCTTGCGCAGAGCGCCCTCCATCATCTTGCTGTGTTCGATCGGGGCCACGAAATCCTCGCCGCCTGCCGCCAGGAACACCGGCACCTTGATCCGGTCGGCCATGCGATTGGGGGACACCGCCGCAAGCTCCTCCGGATTGCCGACCCACTCGCGGGTCCAGTTGCCTCCTCGGGTGCTACCGCGCTTGGCATCGCTCTGCAGCTTCGGCAGATCGTAGACGCCGACGTAGCCGGCGGCGCACTTGTACAGGCCCGGCTCCTTGGCCACGCCCATCAGCGCGGCGTAGGCACCGTAGCTGCCGCCGAACAGGCAGATGCGATCCTTGACGGCGAAGCCCTGGGCGATGGCCCAACGGGTGGCGTCGGTCAGATCGTCCTGCATTTTGCCGCCCCATTCACGCCCACCGGCCGACCGGTAGGCCTTCCCGTAACCGCCGGAACCGCGGTAGTTGAGCTGGAGCACGGCGTAACCGGCCTTGGCCAGCATCTGCGTCTCGCTGTCGAAGGCCCATACATCGCGGATACCGAACGGACCGCCGTGCGGCATCACCACCATCGGCAGCGCCTGCTTGCCAGCGCCCATGGGTTTGGTCAGGTACCCGTGCAAGACCATGCCGTCGCGTGCGGTGACTTCGATAGGCTGCATCTCCGCCTGCGTCGCCGGGTCGAACCAGTCCCGGCGCGACACCACGTGCGAGGCCTTCTTGGCGACGGTGTCGAACAGGAAGAAGTCGCCCGGATTGCGATCGCTATAGGTCTGCACCAACGCCAGGCGCCCATCGCTGGTCTGCGAGGTGATCACCACGCCATCGCCCGCGAAGGCCGCTTCCAGGCTGCGCTGCAGACGCGCTTCCGGCGCATTCATGTCGAAGAACGCGGTGCGCGGTTTTCCGTCCATGAAATACGCGCCGATCGGAATGCGCGTTCCGTTGCGGTAGATGATCCTGCCCGGGTCTGTGTCGTTGTCGCGCAGGACCTCGGTTCGCTTCTGGGTGGCCAGGTCCAGTGCGACGATCGAATCTGGACCGCTGGCTTGCTCCACCTGCAGGTACGCAATCTTGTCGTCGGCCGAGAAGCCGATGGCGTCCTCGAACACACCGTCCTTCTCGATGCTCAGCAACTGCCACTCGGCGCCTTCGCCGGAGCGGTAGAACAACTTGCGGATGTTGTCCGAGATCGATCCGGCGGCGAAGCGGACCACGCCCTTGTTATCGGTGGTGAACGAGGCGTCCCGTACGGGCGACGAGGCCACGCGGGCGCGCCTGCCGTTGTACAGGTCCATGCGCTCGGCGCTGCTGTATGGGTCCGCCGAACGGTTCGACTGCACAGACACCAGCACCGTCCTCGCGTCGGCGGGATAGGCGACCGTGCTGATCGGGAAAGCGCTGATGCGGTCGTTATCCTTCTTCGGCTTGATGGTGGTGCCCAGGCCGCCGTCGTCGACGCGGTAGCCGGACAAGTTCGTGGCCTTGCCGCCGTCCGCGTCCATCGCGAACACTTCCCCCGTGAGCAATGGCGTCTCGAGCAGGCCGAACTTCTGCGCGGCGCCGAAGACCAGCCGGTTCGGCGTTATCCAGCGGAAATCGCTGACATGGTTGTTGGCCGCCAGCTTGAAGGAGCCGGATATCTTGTTGGTGGCGCGATCGAGCACTACCAGAACGGTCCGGTCCTCCAGGGGCACCGTCGCCGCGTAATAATCACCGCCTGGCGAAATCTTGAGGTCGGTGAACTGGTCGCGCTTCGTGTACGTGGCGACATCCACGTCGGCGGCCTGCGCCGAGAACGACAGCGCCATCAGCGCCGCCAGAGTCAGTTGCTTCATGCTGTTGCCCCTGTCCTTAGTCCGGAAACCGCCGGTCGTCCCCACGACCGGATCCGGGAACAAGGCTAGCGCGACGGCGTGGCGCTGTCAGTCCTTCCCGTGGCGAAAACGCCAACTGTGCTTTGCAGCGCATTTTGCCAGTCCGGCAGGGACAACTGATATTCGGCACACAAGCGGCGCGTATCCAGGACCGAATACGCCGGCCGCCTCGCCCGGGTCGGGTAGTCCATGGTGGCGATGGCACGCACCTGCGGACGACGACCCAGCGTCCCGATGCGCACCGCCTCGTCGAAGATGGCCTCGGCGAATCCGTGCCAGCTGGTCTCCCCGCCCGCCACCACGTGGCGGATGCCGGATTCGGCCAGTCCCTGGCGTAACACCTGCGCGGTCACGTCGGCGATCAACCAGGCCGGGGTTGGGCAGCCGCGCTGGTCGGCGACCACGCGCAGTTCGTCGCGCTCGGCGCCGACTCGCAGCATGGTCCGAAGGAAGTTCTGACCGTACAGGCCGTACACCCAAGCCGTACGCAGGATCAGATGGCGCACGCCGCTGGCGACGATGCCCTGCTCACCGGCGAGCTTGCTCTGCCCGTACACGCCCAGCGGCGCGGTCGGGTCGTCCTCGCGATAAGGCCGCGTGCCTTGGCCGTCGAACACGTAATCGGTCGAGTAATGCACCAGGTCGATACCGCGCGCCGCGCAGGCCTCGGCCAGCCGGCCCGGCCCCTGCGCGTTGGCGAGAAAGGCCGTCGCAGCTTCGTCCTCGGCCTTGTCGACCGCGGTGTAGGCGGCGGCGTTGACCACGACGTCGGGACGCACGCGCTCGATCAAGGGTCCAATCGCGTCCAGATCGGCCAGATCGAGGCGTTCGCAGGCGATGCCCTCGTCCAGCAGACCGCTGCGTGTAGTCGCCACCACCTCGCCGAGCGGTGCAAGGCTGCGGCGCAGTTCGTGGCCAACCTGACCGTTGGCTCCCAGCAGCAATAGCTTCATTGCGCGTAGATCGGCAGGCGCTCGTCCGCCACTTCATCGAGGAACGGCGCACGTGCGTCCTTGTCGGACAGGTTGACGTCGGTCACCGGCCAGTCGATCGCCAGGCGCGCATCGTTCCAGCGGATGCCGGCGTCTGCGCCGGCATCGTAGGTAGCGGTGCACAGATAGCTGAATACAGCTCGCTCGCTCAAGGTGACGAACCCGTGCGCGAAGCCTTCCGGAATCCAGAAATGCCGCTTGTTTTCCGCACTCAGCACCACCGCGGTCCAGCGCCCGAAATGCGGCGAGCCGCGGCGGATGTCCACGGCGACGTCCCAGACCTCGCCCTCGACCACCGAGACATACTTGCCTTGTGGCTTGGGCCACTGGTAGTGCAGCCCGCGCAATACGCCGCGGGTGGACGAGGAGACGTTGCCCTGCACGAACTGCGGCTGCAGACCGTGCTGCGCGAGTTTGTCGTGGTTGAACGACTCGAAGAAGAAGCCCCGCGCATCGCCGAAGACGCGCGGTTCGATCACCACGCAGCCAGGCAGATCGGTTTCGATGACCTTCACGGCACGTAACCGCGGTCGACCAGGCTCAACAGGTACTGGCCGTATCCGTTCTTGGCCAGGGGTCGTGCCAGCACATTGAGCTGGTCGGCCGTGATCCACCCATTGCTCCAGGCGATCTCCTCAGGACAGCAGACGCGAAGGCCCTGGCGCGCCTCGATGGTCTCGATGTAGTTCGACGCTTCGAGCAGCGACTGGTGGGTACCCGTGTCGAGCCAGGCGTAGCCGCGGCCCAACTG
This sequence comes from Lysobacter sp., assembly GCA_036525015.1. Classification (GTDB taxonomy): domain Bacteria; phylum Pseudomonadota; class Gammaproteobacteria; order Xanthomonadales; family Xanthomonadaceae; genus Lysobacter_J. The sequence goes on along the minus strand of DATDBD010000121.1, from coordinate 4,247 downwards.
CTCGAGGTGCAGCGAACCTTCCTCGAGGTAGCATCGATTGAGATCGGTGATCTCAAGTTCCCCGCGTGCGGAAGGCTTCAGCCCGGCAGCGAAATCGCTGGCCCGGCCGTCGTAGAAGTACATGCCGGTGACGGCGTAGTTGGAGCGCGGCTTGGCCGGCTTCTCTTCGATCCCCATCACCTTGCCGTCGCCATCGAACTCGGCAACGCCGTAGCGTTCCGGGTCCTTGACCCAATAGCCAAAGACCGTCGCGCCCGCGTCGCGCTGGTCGGCACGCTTGAGCATCGCGGTCAGACCCGGGCCGTGGAAAATGTTGTCGCCCAGGACCAGGCAGCTCGGCTGGCCGTTCACGAACTCCCGCCCAATCAGGTAAGCCTGCGCCAGACCGTCCGGGCTGGGCTGCACGGCGTATTCGATCCGCATGCCCCACTGCGAACCATCGCCGAGGAGCGACTGGAACAGCGGCTGCTCGTGCGGCGTGTTGATGACCAGCACTTCGCGGATCCCCGCCAGCATCAGCACGCTGAGCGGGTAGTAGATCATCGGTTTGTCGTACACCGGCAACAGCTGCTTGCTGATGCCCTGCGTGATTGGGTAAAGGCGCGTGCCGGATCCCCCGGCGAGGATGATGCCCTTGCGATCCATGCGCTGCTCCTCAGGACTGGCCAATGCGTTCAAGACGATAGCTGCCGTCGAGCACGCGCTGGACCCATGACTGGTTGGCGAGGTACCAATCCACCGTCTGGGCCATGCCCTGCTCGAAGGTCACCGTCGGAGTCCAGCCCAGCTCGCCCTTGAGCTTGGAAGCATCGATGGCGTAGCGGCGATCGTGGCCCGGCCGATCGGCGACGAAGGTGATAAGCGATTCGCGGGCGCGCCCGTCGGCCAGCGGTCGACGCTCGTCCAGCAGCTTGCAGATCGTCTTGACGACGATCAGGTTCTGGCGTTCGGCATCGCCACCGACGTTATAGGTCTCGCCCAGGCGCCCGGCTTCCAGCACGCGGCGGATCGCGGCGCAATGGTCGTTGACGAACAACCAGTCGCGTACGTTCTTGCCGTCGCCATAGACCGGCAGCGGTTCGCCGGCCAGCGCCTTGGCGATCACCAGCGGGATGAGCTTCTCAGGGAACTGGTACGGACCGTAGTTGTTCGAGCAATTGGTGGTCAGTACCGGCAGGCCGTAGGTGTGGTGGAAGGCCCGCACGAGGTGGTCGGAGGCCGCCTTCGACGCCGAGTAAGGCGAATTCGGCGCGTACGGCGTTTCCTCGGTGAACTTGCCGGTGTCGCCCAGCGAGCCGTAGACCTCGTCGGTGGAGACATGCAGGAAGCGGAACGCCGCACGACCCGTTTCGTCCAAGGACCTCCAGTAGTCGCGGGACTTCTCCAGCAGACTGAGCGTGCCGACCACGTTGGTCTGCACGAACGCCGCCGGCCCGTCGATCGAACGGTCGACATGGCTTTCGGCGGCGAAGTTGATCACGGCGTCGGGACGATGCTCCGCCATCAGCCGTTCGACCAGGGCCGCATCGCCGATGTCGCCCTGCACGAACACATGGTTCGGATTTCCCTGCACTTCGGCCAAGGTGTCAACGTTGCCTGCGTACGTCAAAGCGTCGAGGTTGATCACCTTCGCGCCCTGCCTGACCGCATCGAGGACAAAATTACCGCCGATAAAACCGGCTCCGCCGGTCACAAGCCAAGTAAGCACTCAACAAAACTCCACTTTACACAGACAGTTCCAATGCACAGCCAGCTCCGGTCTGCGCCATCAGAACGGGATATCGTCGTCGGCGAAATCGTCGGCGAAGTCGTTGGACTTGGCCGGTGCGGCCTCTCGACGCGGGGCCGATTCCTGGCGTGCGGGTGCGCGCGACGGGCGCTCGCTGCGCTCCCCACCACCGCGGGCCTCGCCCCGGCCGCCACCGCCACCACCACCACCCTCGGCACGGCCGCCGAGCATCTGCATCTCGTCGGCGATAATGTCCGTGGAATAGCGCTCAGTGCCGTCCTGGCCGGTGTACTTGTCGTAGCGGATCGAGCCTTCCACGTAGACCTGGCTGCCCTTGCGCAGGTATTCGCCGGCGATCTCGCCGAGCTTGCCGAAGAAGGTCACCCGGTGCCATTCGGTGCGCTCCTGGGTGTTGCCCTCGCGGTCCTTGCGCACGCTGGTGGTGGCCAGGCTGACCTTGGTCACCGCCATGCCGCCCTGGGTGTATTTGGTTTCGGGGTCGTTGCCGAGGTTGCCGACCAGGATGACCTTGTTGATGCCGCGTGCCATGGGTTGCGTGTCCTCTGGATGTCGCCGGGTCTGGCGACTGACAATGCAGTATAGCGGCCCCCCGGGCCGTCGGCCCGGCACGCTCTGGCACGTAGGCCTTTGCCTGATCACGGCCCAGCCGTACCGCCGCGGCACCGTATAATCCTGCTCCCACCGAGCCGGTCCGCCCATGCAATCGAGCCTCCCGACCCTGTCCGTTCCCGACCTGGGCGCTATCCAGTCCCTGGCCAAGCAGGACATGGCGGCGGTCGATGCGCTGATCCGGCGCCGGCTGGCCTCGGACGTGGTGCTGATCAACCAGGTCGCCGAATACATCGTCGGCGCCGGCGGCAAGCGCCTACGACCGATGCTGCTGCTGCTCGCCGCCGGGGCACTGGGGCATCGCGGTCCGGACGCGCACCAACTCGCGGCCGTAGTCGAGTTCATCCACACCGCCACCCTGCTGCACGATGACGTGGTCGATGAATCCGACCTGCGCCGTGGCCGCAAGACCGCCAACGCGGTCTGGGGTAACGCCGCCAGCGTACTGGTCGGGGATTTCCTGTACTCGCGCAGCTTCCAACTGATGGTCGAGCTGGAACGCATGCCGGTCATGCAGATCCTCGCCGACACCACCAACCAGATCGCCGAGGGCGAAGTGCTGCAGTTGCTGCACGTGCGCAACCCCGACACCGACGAGGCCGCCTACCTGCGTGTGATCGAACGTAAGACCGCGGTGCTGTTCGCCGCGGCCACGCGCCTGGGCGCCCTGCTCTCCGGCGCCGACGAGACCACCTGCGACGCCCTGCACGAGTACGGCCTGAACTTGGGCTATGCCTTCCAGATCGCCGACGACGTGCTCGATTACGCCTCCGATGCACAGACGCTGGGCAAGAACCTGGGCGACGACCTGGCCGAGGGCAAGGCCACGCTGCCGCTGATCCACGCCATCGCTCATAGCAACGAGGCTACCCGCGCTCGCCTGCGCCACGCCGTCGAACAGGGCGATACCGGCGCGCTGCCGGAAGTGCTGGCCGCCATCCATGCCACGGGCGGGCTCGACTACAGCCGCCGTCGCGCCGGCGAATACGCCGCTGCCGCCGAGCGGGCGCTGGACGGCCTCGCCGACAACGACTACACCCTGGCCCTGCGCGGCCTGGCCCGCTACGCCGTCAGCCGCGACCACTGATCCGCATCCCCGGGTGCGAAGCGCTGGCCCGGCCGATTCCGGAGCGACGCGCAGGCGGGCCTGGTTCCGCGAAACGCTGGCCGCGCACGGTATCGGGACGGAGCCCTACTTCGCTGCGAAGCGCTCGCGGAAGAAGTCGAACATCATCTCGTAGGCGCGCTTGGCGGCACGTTCGTTGTAAACGCAGCCTGGCGGATTGTGGGCGTCGGCCTCGGCGAAGCAATGAACGGCTCCGCTGAAGTTGACGAACTGCCAGTCGGCGCCGGCGGCGTCCATCTCCTTCTCGAACGCGGCGATGTCCTCGTCGGTGATGCCGCGATCGTCGGCGCCGTTGAGCACCAGCACCGGGGTGCGCACCGCATCGTCCTTGGCCGGCAGCTGCGTCGACAGGCCGCCGTGCAGGCTGACCACGCCGGCCAATTCGCTGCCGCCGCGGACCAACTCCAGAGCGGTGGTGCCGCCGAAGCAAAAGCCCAGCGCGCCGATCCGTTTTGCATCGACCGGCACCTTGCCGGCCTGCGCCTTGAGCACGGCCACCGATTTCTCCACGCGCGCCCGCAACGTCGGGCGATCGTCGCGCAGCGGCCCGGCAACCTTGCCGGCCTCCTCGTCGTTCTTCGGCCGGATGTTGCTGCCGTAGACATCAGCGACCAGCACGACGTAGTCGTCGCCTGCGATCTGCCGGGCCTTCTCGATGGCCGACGGATTGATGCCTTGCCAGTTCGGCACCATCACCAGGCCGGGGCGCGGGATCGCGTTGACATCGTCATAGACCAGCACGCCGGTGAAGCGATCGTTGCC
>DATDBD010000120.1:0-13119 GCA_036525015.1 Lysobacter sp. | reverse complement strand
GTCATGTCCTCGATCGCGTAACGCACACCTTCGCGACCCAGGCCGGAAAGTTTCACGCCGCCGTAGGGCATGTTGTCGACGCGGAAGCTTGGCACGTCGCCGACGATCACGCCCCCCACTTCCAGCCGATCCCAGGCGCGCATGGCGTGGTCCAGTCGACCAGTGAACACGCCAGCCTGTAACCCGAAGTCGCTGTCGTTGACGCGCGCGATGGCGTCGTCGAAGTCGTCGAACGGCTCCAGCAGTGCGACCGGAGCGAACGCCTCCTTCCGGTACAGGTCGCTGTCGTGCGGCACGCCTTCCAGCAGCGTTGCCGGCACCATGTTGCTGGTGCGCTCGCCACCGGCCAGTTGCTTGGCGCCCCGTTTGCGCGCCGCCGCGATCCAGCTTTCGATGCGTTTGGCGGCTGCCTCGTCGATCATCGGACCGATGAAGGTCGTATCAGAGCGTGGATCACCCATGAGCAGCTTGCCCACCGCCGCCTTGAGCTTCTTGCGCAGCTTGTCGTAGATGTCGACGTGGGCATAGATGCGTTGCACGCTGATACAGCTCTGGCCGCTCTGGTAGTACGCGCCGAACACCAAGCGTTCGACCACCTGGTCCAATGGCATGCCCGGATCGGCATCGACGATGCACGCGGCATTGCCGCCCAGTTCCAGCGTGACTTTCTTGTGTCCGGCCTTCGTCTTGAGATCCCAGCCGACCAGGCCGCCGGTGAAGCTGAGCAGGGCGATGCGCTGGTCCTCCACCAGTTGCGCGGCATCTTCGTTGGAGCAGGTCACCACCGAGAACGCGCCCTTCGGCAAGTCGGTTTCCGCCAGCACCTGCGCGATGATCAGGGCGCCAATCGGCGTTTTCTCCGAGGGCTTGAGCACGAATGGGCAACCCGCGGCGATGGCCGGGGCCACCTTGTGCGCGACCAGGTTGAGCGGAAAATTGAACGGCGTGATGAAACTGCACACGCCGATCGGCACGCGCTTGACCATGCCGCGGTAGCCGCGCGTGCGTGGCGAGATCTGCATTTCGATCACTTCGCCGCCGATGCGTGTGGCCTCGCCCGCGGCGATGCGGAAGGTGTCGATCAGCCGGGTGACTTCGCCGCGCGCATCCCGGATCGGTTTGCCGGCCTCGATGCATAGCGCCAGCGCCAGTTCCTCGAAGCGCTCGCTGAAGCGCTTCACGCAATGTTCGAGCACGTCGCGGCGCGCGTCCGGCGGGAACGCCGCGACGGCTTCGCGCGCCCGGTGCGCTGCGACTATCGCCTTGCGCACCGCGGTCGCGTCGGCCTTGGCCACGCGCGTTGCGCGCTTGCCGCTGTACTTGTCCAGCACCTCCAGATCGGTGTTGGCTTGGACCGGCTGGTTGGCGAGGTAGTAGGGATATCGTTTGGCGAGCATGGGCGGATCTCCTGGCTGCGCGCGATCCGTGGTCTGCGGATTATTCGTCGTGCCCGATTACTTTCACGCGAAGGCTGCCGTCCGCCAGGCGTGCATCGAGACGGTCGCCAGGCGATGCGTCCAGCACGCTGCGCACGATCCGCCCGTCGTCGTGGCTGAGGATGCTGTAACCGCGTGCCACCGTGGCCAGCGGACTGACGGCCTCCAGCGAGCGGGCCAGTCCACGCAGCCGCAGCGCCTCGTTGCCCAGCCGTCGCGCGATCGCGTTCTGCGGCCGCAGGGAGATGGCGGCCATGCGCTCGCGCAGGCGTGCGATGCGTCGTTGCGGATGCGACGCGCGCAGCACGGTATCGGCATGACGAAGGCGCGCCTCCTCGCGCTCGACCTGCCGTCGCCAGGCGGCAATCAGGCGGCGCAGCGCCTCGTTCTGGCGCCGGCGCAGCAGGTCGAGCCGCGCGCGCGGCTTCCACGCGTTGAGGCGCAACTGCGCCCGGTCGGTGCGCTGCATGGCCTGGCGCAGGCCTTGCCCCTGCAGGTTGAGCAGGCGCGCTTCCAGGATGCGCAGGCGGTGCAGCAGGTCGTCACGGTGCGGGACCATCAACTCGGCTGCGACCGACGGAGTCGGGGCGCGCACGTCGGCGGCGAAATCGCTGAGGCTGAAGTCGGTCTCGTGGCCGACGGCGGAAACGATGGGGACCGGCGATGCCGCGATGGCGCGCGCCAGGTGCTCGTCATTGAAGGCCCACAGGTCCTCCAGCGAACCGCCGCCGCGGGCCAGCACCAGAACGTCGTAGCGCCCCGATGCGATCGCATCGCGCAGCATCTCCACGATCTGCGCTGCCGCGCCGCTACCCTGCACCGGCACGGGCAGGACATCCGCCTCCACCAGGGGGAACCGTCGCGCCAGCACGCTCAGCACGTCGCGCACCGCAGCGCCGCTGGGGGAGGTGATCACGCCGATGCGGCGGACGAAGCGTGGCAACGGCCGCTTGCGCTCGGTATCGAACAGGCCCTCGGCGGCCAGCCGCGTGCGCAGTTCCTCGTAGGCCCGGCGCAGCGCGCCTTCGCCGGCCTCCTCCATATGGTCAAGCACCAGCTGGTACTCGCCGCGGGCTTCGTACAGGGTCAACCGGCCGCGCGCGAGCACCTGCATGCCGTCGCGCGGCAGGAAGCGCAGCCAGGTGCTCTTGGGCTTGAACATCGCGCAGCGCACTTGGGCGCGCGAGTCCTTCAATGTGAAATACAGATGCCCGGACGAGGGGCGCGAGACGTTGCCCAGTTCGCCCTCGACCCAGATCAGCGGGAAGGCGCCTTCCAGCAGATCGCGCGCCAGCGTGTTCAGCTGGCTTGGGGTCAGGACTTCGCTGGCGTCGTCGTTGCGCATGAAAGGGCCGGCTCGGCGGGCCACGGTAGCGCAGTGACGGCCCGGGGTCACGCCGGCGGTACAATATCGGCATGAATCAAGACGCTCCTTTGCCCTGCGCCAACCCCGGTTTTGGTCCCCTGCCGCGACGCCTGACCCGTTCCGTACGGATCGGCGACGTCGACGTGGGCGACGGCCATCCGGTGGTCGTGCAGTCGATGACCAATACCGACACCGCCGACGTCGCCTCCACCGCCAAGCAGGTGGCCGAATTGTGGCGCGCCGGCTCGGAGATGGTCCGTGTCACGGTCAACACCGCCGAGGCTGCGGCGGCCGTGCCGCGTATCGTCGACAAGCTGGCGATGATGGGCGTGGAGGTGCCGATCATCGGCGACTTCCACTACAACGGGCACCAGTTGCTGACCGCCGAACCGGCCTGCGCGCAAGCCCTGGCGAAATACCGCATCAACCCCGGCAACGTCGGCTTTGGCAAGAAGAAGGACACCCAGTTCGCCACGCTCATCGAACTGGCGATCCGCTACGGCAAGCCAGTGCGCATCGGCGCCAACTGGGGCTCGCTCGACCAGGCGCTGGCCGCGCAGCTGATGGACGAGAACCACAAGTTGGCCGAACCCAGGGAGGCCGCCGAAGTGCTGCGCGAGGCGCTGATCCGCTCGGCGTTGGACTCGGCCGCCCGCGCCGTCGAGTTGGGGCTGTCGGCCGACCGCATCGTGCTCAGCGCCAAGGTCAGCGGCGTGCAGGAACTGATCGCGGTGTATCGCGAACTCGCCCGTCGTGGCGACTATGCGCTGCACCTGGGCCTGACCGAGGCAGGCATCGGCAGCAAGGGCATCGTCGCCTCCTGTGCGGCGCTGGGCGTGCTGCTGCAGGAAGGCATCGGTGACACGATCCGCATCTCACTAACGCCCGAACCGGGCCAGTCGCGCACCACCGAGGTGATCGTCGCGCAGGAACTGCTGCAGACCGTGGGCCTGCGTGCGTTCACGCCGATGGTCACCGCCTGCCCGGGTTGCGGGCGCACCACCAGTACCTTCTTCCAGGAGCTGGCCAAGCGCGTGCAGGAACACGTGCGCGCGAAGATGCCGGAATGGAAGATCAGCCATCCGGGTGCGGAAAACCTGACACTGGCGGTGATGGGTTGCGTGGTCAACGGCCCCGGCGAGTCGCGCCACGCCAACATCGGCATCTCGCTGCCGGGCACGGGCGAAGCACCGTCGGCGCCGGTGTTCGAGGACGGCGAGAAGACCGTCACGCTGCGCGGCGAGAACATCGCCCACGAGTTCGTCGAGCTGATCGACCGCTACGTCGAGCGGAACTACGGCGCGCGTGGCGGTTGAAGACGGCAGTCCCGTAACCGAAGAATTGCGCTACGGCGCGGGGTTCCTGCGCCGTCACGGCTGGCGCCTGGCGCTGGTGTTCATTGGATTGCTGCTGCCGCTGTGGGGATTCGCCGAACTGGCGGACGAGATCCGCGAACAGGAAGCGATCCCCTTCGACGAACCGATCCTGCGCTTCGCCCACGCGTTGGCACGCCAAGGTTTCGACCGCTTCTTCGTGCTGATCTCGAAAGTCGGCTACCGGTGGGGCGTGGTGCCGTTCGACATCGCGCTGGTGTTGTTGCTGACGGCGCTGCGGCGGTATCGCGAGGCCACCTTCGCTGCGATCGCTCTAGGCGGATCGGCTCTGCTCAACCTGGCCGCCAAGCCGGCGTTTGCGCGGACCCGTCCTTCGTTGTGGGAGTCCATCGCGCCCGAGCTCAACTACAGTTTTCCCAGCGGCCACGCGATGGGCTCGATGACGCTGGCCTGCGTGCTGGTACTGCTGACTTGGCGCACGCGCTGGCGCTGGCTGGTGCTCGTTTTGATGGCGCCGTTCGTGGTGCTGGTGGGGCTATCGCGCGTCTATCTGGGCGTGCATTACCCATCCGACATCCTGGCGGGCTGGGCGGCGGCGATGGTCTGGACGGTGGCGGTGTTCCTGACGGTCTACGGCATCCATCTGCGGCCGTGGCAAAGACATGCCAATACCTCGTCGGGGCGCGATCAGTTGCGGTGACCGGGTTTCAAGAGGGCATGGGCTCACTCGCCCGGCTTGGCCCCTGCCGTCGGCGCCTCGGAAGCGGCACGCCGCGAGAGCAGGGCTTCGCGATGGGCGATGTAGGCGTTGGACGTCAGGATGATCCCGGCGCCGACCCAGGTCCATGTGTCCACCTTTTCGCCGAACCACATCCAGCCCGCGAACGCGACCAGAGGCAGCTGCGCGAAACTGATCGGCGTCAGCGCCGAAACCTCGCCGAGCTTGAGCGCGTGCGTCCACAGCACCTGGCCGGCGGTGCCGAACACGCCGGCAGCGACCACCCACACCCAGGCGGTGCCTTGTGGCCATTCCCAAACGAACAACGCCGGGGCCAGCGACATCGGCACCCAGAAGAGGTACGTGTACAGCACGATCGTGTTGGCTGCGTCCACGCGCGACAGCTGCTTGATCTGGATCGCGACGACACCACTGAGCACCGCCGACGCCAGTGCGATCAGCGTGCCGGTGGAGAACTCCGACGAGCCCGGCCGCACGATCACCAGGACACCGATGAAGCCCATCGCCACGGCGGCCCAACGTCGGCCGCGCACGTGTTCGCCGAGGAACAGCGTAGCGGCGATGGTGACGAACACGGGCGTCGAATACGACAGCGAGATCGCCTGCGCCAGCGGAAGGTGGCCGATCGACCAGAAGCCGCACAGCATCGAGCCGATGCCGATTGCGCAGCGGATGAAATAACGTCCGAGCTGCTGCGTGCGCAGCGAGGCCGGATCGACCCCGATCACCAGAGGCAGCACCGCCAGCAACCCGAACAGGTTGCGGAAGAACGCGATCTCGAAGGTGTGCAGGGTCTGCGAGGCGAAGCGGATCGCGATGACCATGAACCCGAACGAGATCGTGCTGGCGAACATGAAGCCCGCCGCGCGCATCGGGTGGTGTGGAGCGGAGGTACTCACCAGGCAGCGCCGATGACCCGTGGTTCCGGTTCGATCGCGACATCGAACCGCGTCTGCACCGATTCGGCGATGCGCCGCGCCAGGCCGAGCAGTTGCTGGCCGGTGGCGTTGCCGTGGTTGACCAGCACCAGCGCGTGCGACGCAGCCACGCCGGCGTCGCCGTCGCGATGGCCCTTCCAGCCGCAGGCGTCGATGAACCAGGCGGCCGACAGCTTGCGCGTGCCGGCATCATTGCCGCGGAACAACGGCATCGCCGGATATTGCTCCTGCAGTGCCTCGGCCTGGGCCAGCGGCACGATCGGATTCTTGAAGAAGCTGCCGGCGTTGCCGAGCACGACGGGGTCGGGCAGCTTGCGGCGGCGGATGGCGATCACCGCGTCGGCGACCTGGCGTGGCGTGGGCGCGTCGATGCCCATGGCCGCCAGTTCGTCGCCGATGCCGGCGTAGTCGAGCTTCGGCGCGGGCGTACGCGGCAGGTCGAACTCGACCGCGGTGACGATGTAGCGATCGGGCGCGTGCTTGAACACGCTGTCGCGATAGGCGAACGCGCAGGCGTCCGCGTCGAGACGATGAACTTGCCCGGTGGCAGGTTCGAAGGCCTCCACGGCGTGGATGAACTCGCGCACCTCCACGCCGTAGGCGCCGATGTTCTGGATCGGTGCGGCGCCGACAGTGCCCGGGATCAGCGCCAGGTTCTCGAGTCCGGCAAAACCGTCGGCAAGCGTGCGCATGACGAAACCGTGCCACGCGACGCCCGCGTCGGCGCGGATGATCGCGCGCTCGCCATCATCCCGAACGATGCCGACACCGTGGCCGGTCATCGCGATCAGCGGCATGTCGGGATTTGCGGCGAATAACAGATTGCTGCCGCCGCCGATCACGAGCGGCGGCTGCGCGGCGAACTCGGCGCGCGCCATCAGTTCCGGCAGCACCGTCGCATCGATCACCTCGGCCAGCAGCGGCGCAGTCGCCTCGACACCGAAGGTGTTGCGTGTGAGCAGCGGCGCATCGTGGAGGATGCGGATGGCAACGCTCATGCGACCGGCGGCACGGGGCCGCGGCTGGGGGCTTCCTTGCGGCGACGCATCGCCTCGACGCATTCGTGCACCAGCGCCGGACCGCGATAGACCAGGCCGGTGTAGCACTGCACCAGCGTCGCGCCAGCCGCCTGCTTGGTGACGGCGTCGGCGCCGGAAAGGATGCCGCCGACACCGATCAACGGAATCGACTCGGGCAGGCGCGTGCGCATCATGCGCAGCACCGCCGTGGCCTGGCTCATCAGCGGACGGCCGGACAGGCCGCCCTGTTCGGCGACAAACGGCGAGGCTTCCACGCCAGTGCGAGAGATCGTGGTGTTGGTGGCGATGACGCCATCGACCTGGAGATCGGCCAGCACGCGCGCGGCGGCTTCGACGTCGTTGTCGGACAGGTCGGGGGCGATCTTGACCAGCATCGGTACGCGCCGGCCATGGCGCGCGCCGAGCTTTTCCTGCGCATCGCGCAGTGTGCCGATCAGCCGACGCAGCGCCTGTTCTTCCTGCAACTCGCGCAGCCCGGCGGTATTGGGCGAGGAAATGTTGACCGTGATGTAGTCGGCCAGCGGGTACACGCGCTCCAGGCAGTGCAGGTAGTCGTTCTCCGCCGAATCGTTGGGCGTGTCCTTGTTTTTGCCGATGTTGATGCCGAGCAGACCGCCCTTGCGCTGGGCCTTCTCGACATTGCGCACCAGCGCATCGACACCGCCGTTGTTGAAGCCGAGGCGATTGATGACCGCCTCGTGCTCCGGCAGGCGGAACATGCGGGGCTTCGGATTACCCGCCTGCGGCCGCGGCGTGACCGTGCCGACCTCGACGAAGCCGAAGCCGAGCGAGAGCAGGGCATCGATGTGCGCGCCGTTCTTGTCCAGACCGGCGGCCAAGCCGACCGGGTTGGGGAACGTCAGGCCGAAGGCCTTGGTCGGCAGCGGAGCAGGACGGCGCGACAGCAGCGGATTGAGGCCGGCGCGATAGGCCACCTCCATCGCCTGCAGGCCAAGTCCGTGCGCGGTCTCGGCATCCAGATGGAACAGGAAGGGGCGGGCAAGTCCGTACATCGATCAGGGGTTTTCCGCTTTGGCTGTCATCCCCGCGAGGGCGGGGCCAAGTGTCTTCCGTGTTACTGCCGTGGCTCGTTCTGGTTTTGTTCGTCTTGCTTTGGCATGTCTTGCTTTGGCATGTCTTGCCTTGGCTCGCTTTATCTTTGGCTCGTCATCCCCGCGGAGGCGGGGATCCAGCGCCGTTGATTTTGAAATGTCGCAGCGAGCAGTCGGCAATCGCTGCACCTCGCTTTTGCAAGGATGCAGCAAGCCGTTACAGGTCGAACTTGATGCCCTGCGCCAACGGCAGCGCGTCCGAGTAGTTGATGGTGTTGGTCTGGCGGCGCATATAGGCCTTCCACGCGTCGGAACCCGACTCGCGGCCACCGCCGGTTTCCTTCTCGCCACCGAACGCTCCGCCGATCTCCGCACCGGACGTGCCGATGTTGACGTTGGCGATGCCGCAATCCGAGCCGGCCGCCGTCAGGAACGCCTCGGCTGCCTTCAGGTTCTGCGTGAAGATCGCCGACGACAGGCCCTGCGGCACGTCGTTCTGCAGGTGGATGGCTTCGTCGAGATCGCGGTACTTCATCACGTACAGGATCGGCGCGAAGGTCTCGGTCTGCACGACTTCGGCGTCGTTGGTCAGGCCGGTCACGATCGTCGGCAGCACGAAGTTGCCGGCGCGCTCTGCAAGTGCTTTTCCGCCGGTCTCGACCTTGCCGCCAGACGCCTTCGCCCTCTCGACCGCTTCCAGGTAGGCCTGCACCGCATCGCTGCTGTTGAGCGGGCCCATCAGATTGGTCGGGTCGGTCGGGTCGCCGATCTTCTTCTCGACCTGCTTGTAGGCGGCGACCAGCTTGGCCAGCACGTCGTCGTAGATCGACTCGTGCACGAACAGGCGGCGCGTGCTGGTGCAGCGCTGGCCGGCGGTGCCGACCGCGCCGAATGCGATGGCGGGGATGGCCAGCTTAAGGTCGGCGCTGGGGTCGACGATGATCGCGTTATTGCCGCCCAGTTCGAGCAGCGAACGGCCCATGCGACGCGCAACGCGCTCACCGACGATGCGGCCGACCTTGGTCGAGCCGGTGAAGCTGATCAGCCCGATGCGCTTGTCATCGACGAAGCTGGAAGCCAGCTCGGTGCCGGCATCGTTGAACAGGTAGAAGATGTCCGGGAAACCGCCAGCACGCAGCGCCTCGTTGCAGATCTTCATCGAGGCGATCGCCGACAGCGGGGTCTTGGGCGACGGTTTCCAGATGGTGATGTCGCCGCAGATCGCCGCGATGAACGAGTTCCATGCCCACACAGCGACCGGGAAGTTGAACGCCGAAATCACGCCGACGATGCCGATCGGATGCCACTGCTCGTACATACGGTGGCCCGGGCGCTCGGAGTGCATGGTCAGGCCGTACAGCTGGCGCGACAGGCCCACGGCGAAATCGCCGATGTCGATCATCTCCTGCACTTCGCCATCGCCTTCCGGCTTGGACTTGCCCATCTCCAGCGCGACCAGCGAGCCCAGCGCATCCTTGTGCTTGCGCAGCGCGTCGGCGCACAGGCGGATCGCCTCGCCGCGGCGCGGGGCAGGAGTGGTGCGCCACACCTTGTAGGCGGCCTGGGCGCGCTCGACGATGGTGTCGTAGTCGCTCTGCGAGGAGGCGTAGACCTTGCCCAGCACTTCGCCCGTGGTCGGATTGATCGGCTCCAGGACGCCGGCGTCGCGGGAGGGCGACCACTGGCCGCTGCCCAGGTAGGTGCCGGATTCGCTGTCGTTCAGGCCGAGCGCGGCGAGCACGGGGTGGGTCATTGCAAGCTCCTTGGGGGAATGGCGGCCCCGACACGATTCGAACGTGCGACCTTCCCCTTAGGAGGGGGACGCTCTATCCAGCTGAGCTACGGGGCCAATCCTGTGAATTTTGACATGAAACGGTCCGGGGACCGGAAACGGCCAGGGGACTTTGGAGGGATCGAGGACGCAATGTTCGCCGGAATCAGCCCAGGGCAAAGGCCTTCGGAACGAAAAACGGCGCCTTGCGGCGCCGGTTTTGGCTCATAAGGAGAGCCCGGTTTCCCGGGCTCTCCGAGGGGCTGCGATGCTTACTTGACCTGGAAGGTCGCGTTCGCCGTAACCGTTGCGGTGCCGCTCGTGGCGACGGCCTGGGCCTGATAGGCACCGATCGAGCTCGGTCCGGTATCGCTGGTGAAGGCCCACTTGGCGTAGCCGCGGGCGTCGGTGGTCACGGTGCCGGCGATCTTGTCGATGCCGTTGGGCTTGACCGCCTCGAAGCGGACACTGGCGCCGCTGACCGGTTTGCCGGCATTGAGCACCTGAGCAGTCATCGAGACCTTGGTACCCGCCTTGAAGACCGACTTGGTGAGCGTCAGCGTCTCGGTCAGCGTTACCGGGGCGGGCGCAGCGGGCGGGGCAACCGTGTAGGTGGCCGAGGTGCTGGAGGTGTGCTCGGAGCCCGCGGCGCTGCTGACGCCGGTGCCGATGCCGTAGCCGCCCGCGGCGGCCGAGGCCAGCGAGGTCACCTGCAAGGTGGCCGAGCCCGAGGCGCCCGGGGCCAGCGCAAGGCTGGAGGCCGACATGGTGCCCGTCCAGCCGGTCGGCACCGTGCGCGCCAAGGCGAAGCTGGTGTTGGCGCAAGCGGCACTGTCGTTGTTACGGACATTGACGGTGTAGTTGACGGTGCTGCCGGCGGCCACTGCGGCGCTCGAGCCGCTCAGGCTGAGCGTCGGCGCGGCGCGGGTGCAGGTCGGAGCGGGTTCGGTCGGCGGGGTCGTCGGAGGCGTGGTGCCGCCGGCCTGGACCTCATAGGCACCGATGTCGGCCTGTGCACCCGACGGACGCGGAGCCATGACGAAGTCGGTGACCACACCGCCGATGACCGGCACCTTGTCGACCACCGGGCTGCCTGCCTGCGGCGTGGCGTCGAACGCGGCCAGATTCGTGCTGGTCAGCTTCGGATCCTGACAGACGCTGCCGGACGGGCACTGGCCGTTCTTGACGTTCCAGAACACGTTGCCCGAGTAGCTCACGGAGGCCGTGCTGTTGTAGATGATGTGACCGGACGAGAGCACGGTCGGCGTCAGGTAGAACGGCTTGCCGACAAGCACGTTGTTCTGGATGTTGAGCTTGGCAGCGGAGGTGCCGCCGGTGTTCATGATCGCACCCTGGCCTTCGCTGATGACCGTGTTGTGACGGAAGTTCACGACGTTGCCATCGACCATCGAGATCGACACGGCGTTGCCGTTGGCGCGGCACATGTCGCCGGCCTGCATGTAGCCCTTGCCGCTGAAGTAGCTGCAGTGGCCGTTGATCACCGAGTTCTCGATCGTGGCGTTGCCGTTGGTCTTGAGCTGGTTGCCGGCGTTGGCATAGGAGTGCAGGCGACGCACGGTCAGCGTGGTGCCGGGCTTGCCGTCGAGGTACAGCAGGTCGACGCCGTCGGAGGTGTTGTGGTGGACCTCGGAATCCTCGATCAGCCACTCGCCGCCGGTGTAGTAGGTGCCCATGCCGTCGCCGTAGCCGCCGGCCTTCTGCGCCCAGCAGTTGACCTTCGCGCCGCTGCTCGGATCCTCGCCACAACCGTTCCAGGCGATCTCGACGTTACGCAGAACCATCTGGCCGCTGTTGTAGCTGGAGCTGTCCTGGCCAATGTTGAAATCCCAGCCGCTCCAGCCGTTGGCGATGATCTTGACGCGCTCGGCGGTCCAGTTGGACAGGCCGCCAGCGGAGATGCCGCTCAGGCCAAAGCCGTGGATGTTGAGGTCGTGCAACCAGACGTTGCTCGATGCGCTGCCCCTGATGCCGATCGAGGCCCAGTTGCCGCCCGCGACGCACGCGGCGGCGGCGGTGGTATGGCCCTTGATGCAGGCGTCGTTATCGGTGAGCTCGAGATTGCCGATTTCGACGTTGCTGCTGCCGTTGAGGTTCATCACGCTCCAGGTGCCACCGGTGCCCACAAGCTTCGGCGCAGTGGCACCGTTGCCGAGGATGCGGGTGCGCGCCGTGGCGCTGGGACCGCTGGGGACCTTGCCGATCGAGCACGAGCTCTTGTCGCCGGAGGCGCAGGTGCCGGCCATGCCGGGCGCACCGTAGCCGATCTTGTATTCGCCGGAACCGATGTACAGCGTGTCACCACCGGCAATGCGCGCGGTGCCGGTGCTCGGCAGGGCGTAATAGGGATGCTTCCAGGCGCAGTTCTGGGCGGTGCCGCTGCCGGAATACGGCGCGTCTGCACGACCATTACATTGGGTGGCATCGCCACCGTCGGTGCGGACGTAGAAGTTGGTGGCAGCCTGCGCCGAGCCGATGGCGAATCCGGCCGGCACGATCAGCAGCGAGAGGACGGCCTGGGTGAGGGTGCGAGGGGAAACAACAAGCGACATGGGGAAATTCCTAGGTGAGTTCGACGGCGCGGCTCACTCCCCTGTCAAGCCGGAGCGCATCCTAGGAATCGGTGGGAACTCAGGTTGCGAGGCGCGTCACACTTCCTGCCCCACGGGAATCAGCCGCAGAAAAACCCGCAATTCAGAAACGGAAACGTTCAGAAAACGCCCCTGTGCTTGGCCAAACGCGCTTCGCTTCGATAAGAAAATTCCCCGGTTTTCACGTCTCGAAAAATGCACTGCGCGAACTTTTGCGGCGATTTGTGCTGTTCGCGCCTGCCAAGGACCTGAGGTCGCAGTGGCGAAGCGATGGCCACTGGCAGGCGATTGGCAGCCCACGCCCAGGAGCTGCCGATGGGCTGTTCCTCTTCTGCGGCATCAGCAAATGAGGGCGCCACCGCCTTTTGCGTTTCCCTTCGATAGCCCTGGACGACAACCCGGGGATGGCGAAGCAGGCCCCGAGCGCTGGTCAAATCTGCCGCTGGACGAAGCGCTGGCTTGCAGGGTTCGACGACCCCAACCGAGGGGATTGCACGTTGAGGTGGGCACATCGGCCGAGTACAACGAGCGGTCCCGCGACCCCCGTGCGACCTCAGCCATCGCGGCTTCCCCTTGGTGCTGGCCGAAATGGCAAAAGGGCGCTGGCAGCGCTCTGCGACGGCCACTCGAGCGTCCAGACGCGAGAAAGCCCCGGAAAGTTCAGCTTTCCGAGGCCTTCAAGACTGGATTAATTGGTGGAGCGGAGGAGGATCGAACTCCCGACCTTCGCATTGCGAACGCGACGCTCTCCCAGCTGAGCTACCGCCCCACGTAAGGGGTCAAAGTCTAACGGGCGAAGGGGGTTTGGCGCTAGCCCTGCGCAGGCGCGGCACG
>DATDBD010000119.1:0-17910 GCA_036525015.1 Lysobacter sp. | reverse complement strand
GTAGTCGTCGCCTGCGATCTGCCGGGCCTTCTCGATGGCCGACGGATTGATGCCTTGCCAGTTCGGCACCATCACCAGGCCGGGGCGCGGGATCGCGTTGACATCGTCATAGACCAGCACGCCGGTGAAGCGATCGTTGCCAATCGTCCATTCAACCGGCTTGTCGACCATGGCGGCGGCGGCAGGCAACGCGCTCAGCGCCAGGACCGCGGACAGGGTCAGCCGCTGGATCGGGCTTTGAAGGATCGGGCTTTGAAGGATCGGGCTTCGAATCGGGCGATGAACCAGGCGTTGCATGACCACGTCTCCCCAAGGGTTCGCGCGCAGCCTACTCCGCCTGCGTGACGGAGACGAAAACTCAGGCGATGCCCAGTCCGGGGATGGTGCTGATCGTGTCGGGGTCGAAACCCGCCAGCTCAGCGAAGTGCCGGCCGCGCGCCACGTAATCCCGGTACATGCCGAAACTGGGCGCTCCCGGCGACAGCAGCACGACGCCATCGTCGCCGAGCACAGCCTTGGCCTGGGCCATGGCATCGGCCAGGTCGGCCGCCTCACTCAACGCAAACCCGCCCTGCGCGGCGACCGGCGAGAGCAGCGCATGGATCCGCGGCCCGTTCTGACCCATCGTGATCACGGCCAGCGGCGCATGGTCGCGCATGGCCTCGGCGAAGGTCTCCCACGGCAGGCCGCGATCATGCCCGCCCACCAGGATCGCGACGCGACATTGGCTGAAGCAGTCCAGCGCCGCCAGGCTGGCGTGCGGCGTGGTGCTGATCGAGTCGTTGACGTAGGTGATGCCGTCGCGCGTGCCCAGCGACTGCAGGCGATGCGGCAGCGGCCGGAACGAAGCGGCATGTGGCGCGAGCGCCACCGCATCCAGGCCCAGCGCCTCGATGGCGGTCAGCACGGCGCACAGGTTGCCGCGGTTATGACGTCCGGGCAGCGGCAGCGCGCGCGTATCCATGACGAAGCGCTCGCCGCGATACAGATCGTCCTCCCGCAGGTGCCAGCCCTGCTCGTCGCCGAATCGCAGCACGATGCTGCCGGGCAGCGCCAGTGCGGCCAGGCGCGGATCGCTGGCGTTGACGACCGCGATCTTCGGAGCAGCTTCGGTCAAAAGGCGAAGCTTGTCCTCGACGTAGCGCGCTTCCGAACCATGCCAGTCCAGGTGCTCGGGAAACACGTTGAGCGCCACGGCGATGTGCGGATGCACTCCGCTGAGCGCGACATCGCCGGTCTGGTAGCTGGACAGCTCGACCGCCCAGAATTCAGGTGCCTGCGCCGTATCGAGCGCTTCCAGCAAAGGCAGGCCGATGTTTCCGGCCAGCCCGGTGACATGCCCGCCGGCGCGAAGCAGGTGCGCCAGCAGCGCCGTCGTCGTGCTCTTGCCCTTGGTGCCGGTCACGCAGACCGTGCGTGCAACGACGCCATCGGCGCCCGCATGCTCGCCGAACCACAACGCCGTGCCACCGATGAAGCGCGTACCGCGTTCGGCGGCCGCGACCGCCTCGGGCCGATAGGGACTGATACCAGGCGATTTGATTACCACGTCGAACGCGCCCAGGCGCTCGGCCGTGGCGTCGATGACCGTGACCAGATGCGTATCGCCCAGCGAGGCGGCCTCGCTTGCCTCATCGGTGTTGCAGAACAGCGTCAGCGGCAGTGCCGGCAGGCGCGAGCGGATCGCGCGATAGGCTGCGCGGCCTTCCCGGCCCCAGCCCCACAGCGCGACCTTGCGTCCTTCAAGCTGACAGATGCGCACGCAGCCGCTCCCACAACTTCGGCGGGATGCGCTGCTCGTCGTCGATCACCAGCAGCGGTTCGATGCGCAGTTCCTCGTCGCTCAGTTGCGGGCGGATCTCACTGGCGAAGCGTTCCACCAGCGCGTCCTCGCGCCATTCCGGACGCCCGCTCAACGCCGCCATCGCCGCGCGCGATTCACGACCTTCGCCGACGCACTCGAACGGCTTGTGGTTCTTGTACTCCAGCAGCGCGTCGTAGCCGTCGGTCTGCGCGGGATCGTCGAGCAGGTTGCGGCCGAAGATGCGGACCAGGCGCGGCTTCGACATGAACGGCGCTAACGCCAGGAACACGAAATGGCACTTCGGACAGACGCCGCACCAGCGATTGGCCGGACGTTCGCCGAGGATGTGGAAGTTGCGGTTGCAGCTGCTGAAGTGCGCGTCGTAGTGGTCGGTGCGGGCGAACTGGCGGGCCACGGCCAATTCGCTGAGCGGACGTAGCAGCGAGTAGTAGTGCAGGTCGGCCGCAACATGACGCTGCAGGTATTCACCGAACGCCTTCTCGCAAGCCCAGCCCTTGGACCACTGGTGGTTCACCTCGCCAGTGCCCTCGATCAGGCTGCCGTAGCTGGCCGAGCGTTCGTTGGAGAACACCACCTGGTCGACGCCATGCAGCAGTGCGGCCAGCGCCATGATCGCCGAATTGAGCACAGTCACCGGAATATGGCCGTTCCAGGCGCCTTCGCGGTTGTAGTCGAACAGTTGCGGCGCCAGCGCGCGACCGATGTTGAGCGTGGGCAGGCCGGTACGCTCGGCGCAGGCGCGGATAAGCTGCGAACCGCCGATCCAGGTGACCGTCTGCCCGACGTCGAGCGCACGCAGCGCTTCGATACTGACCAGCGAGTCCTTGCCTCCGCCGATGGCGACCAGTGCGTGTTCGCGCAGGCCCAACGCCGGCGCCAAGCCTTCGGCCTCGCCCGCTGCCACCGGGAAGCGGATCTTCCCGTGCAGGTTCAGGCCGTTGCGATAAGCGAACTCGCCCAGGCCGTTGACGTAGATCAATTCCAGCAACGCAGCGGTATCGGCGTCGATGGCGTAGGAGTCGATGCGGATCTCCTCCGGAACCGCCGCCTTGTAGTAGCTCACGCCGGTAATCAGGTGCAGCAGCCGCAGCGCGCGCTCCACGGCAACGGCGCGCGCACCCTCGAGCACGAATGGCGCACCCGGGATGGTGACGGTCTCGACCAGCTCCGGACCATCGTCGAAGGCATACACCAGCTGCGCGACACCGGTCCGCGCATCGAAACCGCAACGCACGAAACGGAACGCGCGGATCGCGTCGCGGTTGAATTTCCACTCACTCATTCGATTACGTCCTCTGCCGGCAGGGCCCGCAGGTTGTAGGTGTTGGCCATCGCCATGCCATAGGCGCCGGCATCGGCCACCAGCATCACGTCGCCCTCGGCGGTCGCCAGCGGCAGCGTGCGGCCGCGGCCGAGCACGTCGCTGCTCTCGCAAACCGGGCCGACCACGTCGAACGCCGCCGTGGCCGCGTCGTCCAGGCGGCTGAGGTTGAAGATGCCGTGGTAGGCCTCGTACATCGCTGGGCGCATCAGCGCGTTCATGCCGCCATCGCAACCGATGCGACGCACGCCGTCCTTCTCCACCGTCTGGGTGACGGTGAGCAGCAGCACGCCGCTCTCGGCCACCAGGTAACGGCCGGGCTCGATCACCAGTCCGTAGCGCGGATAGGCAGACTTGATCTCTTCAAGCCCGTTGCGCCACAAGGTCAGGTCGAACTCCGTCGCCTCCGGCGTGTACGGGATCGGCAGGCCGCCGCCGATGTCGATGGTCTCGATGGTGCCGACGTTGTCGGCCAGCCCGGCCAGATGCGCGTAGACGCCGCGCCAGTGCTGCGGATCCTCGATGCCGCTGCCCAGGTGCGCGTGCAGGCCGCTGATGCGCACGCCGAGCTTGCGCGCCTCCTCGAGGAAGGCGTCGAAGCGCGTCATCGGCAGGCCGAACTTGGCGGCCACGCCACCGGTGCGGACCTTCTCGTGATGGCCCTCGCCATGGCCCAGGTCGATGCGCAGCCAGATCGTGCGGCCGCGGAACACCTCCGGCCAACGCTGCAGCGCTTCGATGTTGTCGAGCGTGACGATGATGCCGCGCTCGAACGCCGCCTCGTATTCCCGCCGCGGCGCGAAACTCGGCGTGAACAGCACCCGGCCTGGGTCGATCTGCGGCAACGTGGCGAACACGCGCTCGACCTCGCCCAGCGACACGCACTCCAGGCCGAAGCCTTCGCCGACGATGGTTTTGAGGATGGCCGGATGCGGATTGGCCTTGATCGCGTAGAAGCAGCGATCCACCGCGTTCGACGCGCTCAGTGAGCGGGCTCGCTCGCGCACGGTCGCCAGGTCGTACACGTAGTGCGGCGTGCCCGGCTGCACGAGCGACAACAGTTGCTCGCGACGTGCCAGCCACCAGGCCGGCGCACGCTGCGGCTTGCCGTGCGCGATCTCGCGCCAGCTCGGGCCGAACACCGTCTCGTCGCGCACCGGCATGGCGCGGCTGCGGATCAGCTCGGCGTGCAGGTGCGGCAGCAGGCCGTCGGCATCGGCCTCATCGATGACGAAGGTCAGGTTGAGGTCGTTGGACGACTGCGAGATCAGGTGCACGCGCTCGTGGCCGAATGTCGCCCAGATGTCCGACAGGCGGTGCAGCAGCGAGCGCATGCCGCGACCGACCAGCGTGATCGCCGCGCACGGCGCGATCACCTTGACCCGGCACACCTCGGCCAGGTCGGCGCTCAGCGCCTCCAGAACATTCGTGGTGACCAGGTTCTCGCTCGGATCGAGCGACACAGTGACGTTGGTTTCCGACGATCCGATCAGGTCGATCGACAGGCCGTGGCGCTTGAAGCGTTCGAACACGTCGGCAAGGAAACCGACCTGCTGCCACATGCCGATGCTTTCCATCGACACCAGCACGATGCCGTTGCGGCGACTGATCGCCTTGACGCCCGGCACGGTCGCCGCGCTGGCGTCGATGCGCGTACCCGGCAGGTCGGGGCGCTCGGTGTCGAGGATCGCCATCGGCACGCCGGCGTCGCGGCACGGCGCGATCGAGCGCGGGTGCAGCACCTTGGCGCCTGTCGTGGCGATTTCCTGCGCCTCGGCGTAATGCAGGCGAGTGAGCAGGCGCGCATCGGGCACATCGCGCGGATTGGCGCTGAACATGCCCGGGACGTCGGTCCATATCTCGACGCGCTGCGCCTTGAGCAGTGCGCCGAAGTACGCCGCCGAAGTATCCGAACCGCCGCGCCCGAGGACCGCCGTACCGCCGTCGCCGTGACGGGCGATGAAGCCCTGGGTGATCAGCATCGGCGCCGCCTGCGCGGAGAAGCGTTCGCCGAAGCTGCGCTCACCCAAGCCGCGGTCGCCATCGAGCCGGCAGTTCACCGACAACCGCTGCGCCCAGGCGCTGGCGTTGGGCAACGACGCCGCATCGAGCCACTGCCGCGCATCGCACCATCCGAAATCGTGCCCCTGCGAACGCAGGTAGGCGGCACCGAGCGTGGACGACAGCAATTCGCCCTGCGCCAGCACCTCGGCCTGCCAGTCGAGGCTGCGCGCGGCCGAGCGCGGATCGACCGCCAGCGCCTGCAGCGCGGCCAGGCGTTCGCCCAGCACGGCATTGGCGTCGAGACCGAGCTCGCCGCAGAACGCGCGATGACGTTCGACCAGCGCGGCGATACGCCCGTCGATGCCATCCCCATTGGCGATGGCCTGCAATTCGTTGGTCACCCCCGACAGCGCCGACACCACGACCAGCACGCGCGCGCCGTCCTCGGCCATGCGTTTGGAGGCGAGGCGTCCGATGGTGTCCCAACGATTACGGCGAGACACCGATGTGCCGCCGAACTTGAGTACTACCCAGCGAATCGCTTGCGCCACCGCAACTGCCCTCTTGCTTGATGTGATTGGGTGATGATCAGGGTTGATGAGTTGATTACGTCTGCAACCGTTCGGGCACGCGGCCCGGACAGAACCTAGAATGTCGCGCTCCGCGCCGGTTCAGGGCGGCGCAGCGGCCACAAAGACCGCAATTCTAGTCGAATAATCCACTCGGACCCCCGCCGAATGACTCTTCGCCGTTATCTGCAATTGGATGTGTTCGCCGACCGCCCAGGCGCCGGCAACCCTTTGGCCGTCGTGCTCGATGCGCAGGGGCTGGATGACGTCCAGATGCAGGCGATCGCACGCTGGACCCGCCTTCCTGAAACGACCTTCGTGTTCCCGCCGACCCAGCCGGGCGCCAGCTATCGCATCCGCATGTTCAGCCCGCGCCGCGAGGTGCCGTTCGCCGGACACCCCAGCGTCGGCACCGCGCACGTGGTGCTGGAAGCCGGGTTGGCGAGCCTGAATAGCGGCCGACTGATACAGGAAGGCGTCGCGGGAATGCTGCCGCTGGCCGTCGACGGCGATGGCCACACGCGAAAGATCTCGGTGCGTACGCCTCGCGCCCGCGTGGTCGAGATCGCGCAAGTCACCGACCCGCGCCTGACCGATGTGCTGGAAGGCCTGTCGCCGGGTGCGCTGCCGCCCGCGCTGATGGACGGCGGACGGCGCTGGTGGCTGGCCGAACTGGCCAGCGAGGCCGCGTTGCGCGGCGCCGCGCCCCACTGGGATGCGATCGCCGCATTGGCCGAACGCACCGAGAGCATGGGCTTGTGCGCGTTCGCCCGCGCCGATGCGGGACGCGATTACGACCTGGTGGTGCGCGCTTTCGTCGGCGCGCCGGCCCGGTTCGAGGACGCCGCCTCGGGCGCTGCGAATGCGACCCTGGCGGCATGGCTGAATCACAACGGCGCCCTGCCCGGCCGCGGCGGCCGTTACACCGTCAGCCAGGGGCGCGAAGTCGGATTCGATGCGCGCCTGCACCTGAGCGTTGATGCCGATGGCGATGTCTGGTCGGGCGGTCAGGTCTGCAACGTCGTGCGCGGCGCGATCGACTGGCCCTGATCGACGACTGACGTAAAGACGAAGGGGCCATCCCTGGCCCCTTCATTCCCCACACCTCGCTACGCCTACTCGGGCCGCACGTCGACGCGGACGCGGATGCGGTCGCCGGGGTGGTAGTTCGTTCGAGTGACGTAGGTCCTACCGGCGTACTCGTAGGTGACGTCGTACGCCCTGCGATCGCCGGAGTAATCACCGTTACCCGTCGGAACGCTGCCGACAGGAACCGGGTCGCACACGCGCACGGCCCCGACCCGGTCCTCGCTGCGCTTGCTCTGTTCGTAGATCTGGCGACCGGCTAGGCCACCGACCAGCGATCCGATGGCCGAGGTCGCATATCGCGCACTACCCCCACCGACCTGGCTCCCGACCACCGCCCCGACGATGCCGCCGATCGCCGTAGCCATCGTGCGCCCGGTCTCGGTGCCGGATGTATTGCGGCGGTAGTTGCCGTATTGGTCGTAGTAGCCGTCGTCGCGACGGTAATAGCCATCCTCGTAACCGTCGTTGCCGCCGTTTACGTAGGTGGGCCGCTCGTAACAGCGTTGCGTGGAGGACGTAGCGTAGCCGTCGAGCACAGGATCCACCCGGATCACCCGCGCGTAATCGGACTGGCTGGTCTGGCCGTAAGCAGGCTGGCTGTAAACCGTGTCGCCGGGATAGTCCTGCGCCAAGACCGGGCCGGATGCTCCGGCCAGCACCAGGACGGACAAGGCCAACGCACGACTGACGGACAGGCAGTTCATCGGGGGCTCCAGCGCCGCAATGGCGTGCAGGGATCGTTTAGTCGGACGCAGCAACCGGTGCTGAATCCAGCCGCCTCCCCGGGCCTTCAGGCGGGACGGTTCACCTCGCCGACAGCCAGGCGACGGCCTGCTCCGCCACCATGGCGGCGCTGCGACCCAGCAGCGGGCCGACATGGCTGGTCGATGGCAACCGCAGCAAGGTGGCCTTCCAAGCCTCCGCCAGTTCCATGGTGACGGCGGCGGGTACGTCTTCGTCCTGGCCGGAGGCAATGCAAAGGACCGGGCACGCCGGTGCGGCGACTTCGATGCCTTGTCGCGCCGCACGCAGCACCGCGCCCGACTCGTCGCGCCACCGCCGCATGGCGAACAGCGCGGTGGCCTCGTCCGAATCCGGCAATGCCCGCCGGGTCGACTCCAGCCGCGCATCGCGCCCCCAGGCCACCACGTCGTTCCATTCCCGAGCCGGCATCCGGCTCGACCAGGGAACCGGCGGCAGTGGATTGACCAGGACCAGGGCATCGGCCTGCGCCGCGCAGGCCATCGCCAGCAACCCGCCGAGGCTGGCGCCGACCACAGCGCGCGGCCGCGGCAGGGCCTGCAAGGCCTCGGCCACCTGCGCGACGTAATCACCAAAGCCGGTCGCCGCCAGGCCCGCCGCGACGGGCCGCAGGTCCTGCGCGAC
This sequence comes from Lysobacter sp., assembly GCA_036525015.1. Lineage (GTDB taxonomy): Bacteria > Pseudomonadota > Gammaproteobacteria > Xanthomonadales > Xanthomonadaceae > Lysobacter_J. The sequence goes on along the minus strand of DATDBD010000119.1, from coordinate 9,716 downwards.
AACCTCGATGCCCCGCGCGGCGAACACCGTGCACCACACATTCCATTCCCAGGCTCCGCCGCCTGCACCGTGCACCAGCACGGCATGCCTGAGGACGGCATGCCTGAGGACGGCGTGCCTGAGGACGGCATGCTTCAAGAAAGATGGCGGGGCTTCGGGGCGGATCATGGCAGCGGCCGCCAAGCGGCCGCTCGGAGGATCGACGTCTTGGAGGACCGACGTCCTGCTCAACCCTGCAGCGTCGCCGACAAGGTCACCGGCACCGACAAAGCCCGGGAAATCACGCACCCCGCCTTGGCCGCCTCGGCAATCTGCTGGAACTGCTCGGCGCTGATTCCAGGCACCTTGGCGCTGACGATCAGGTTCACGCCGGTGATGGTCGGTCCCGGATCCATGCCCGGGTCCATCGTCGCCTCGGCCCGCGTTTCGATCCGGTCCGGGGTGAAACCGGACTTACCCAGCACCGCCGACAGGGCCATGCTGAAGCAACCGGCGTGCGCGGCGGCCAGCAATTCCTCCGGATTGGTGCCCTTCTCGTCGCCGAAGCGGGTCTTGAAGGAGTAGTTCTGGCCTGCGAACAGGCCGCTCTGTGGCGTGCTCATCGCGCCCTTGCCGGCCTGCAGATCGCCCTGCCAGACCGCTTCCGCATAACGCTTGAAACCCATGTCGCTACTCCATCGGGGGTGGGGGACGCACAGCGTACCCGCCGCGACGTGAGCGGTGCGTGGCATCGGATGTCGCCCAGGCGTGCTGCGTGCTGCGTGTCGCGCTTTTCCCGGAACTGGCCTCTGGCCCCGCCGCGCTACGTGAGCCTTGAAGCTTGGGGCCGCTTGACCCGCCCGGAACCTTGCGGGAGTCTTGCGATCCCGGTGCCACGCCGGCCCCGCCATGACCGCCCGCCGAGCGCCTGCTCGGACGGCAGGGCTTCCGAAGCGGACAGCCATGACGGCCTCTTTCGACCCAGTCCAGGGAGAGACGGCCTCATGTCCTACAGCACAGCAACCATCCGCAACGTGGCCTTGGCAGGCCACCCCGGCGCCGGCAAAACCACGCTGTTCGAAGCCCTGCTGCACGCCGGCGGCGCAATCCAGACGGCAGGCACCATCGAGCGCGGCAGCACCGTGTCCGACTTCGATCCGATCGAAAAGCAGCGGGGCCACTCCATCGACGCGGCGATCGCCAGCATCGACCACGCCGGAATCCACGTGAACCTCATCGACACCCCGGGCTATCCGGATTTCCGCGGTCCGGCGCTGTCCGCGTTCGGCGCGGTGGAAACCGTGACGATCGTCGTCGATGCCGGCAGCGGCGTGGAATACGGCACGCGCCGGATGATGGAATACGCCAAGGCCCGCGGACTGTGCCGCGTGATGGTGATCAACAAGATCGACCACGAGGGCGCTGCGGCCGGGCGCGTGCTCGACGACCTGCGCGAAGCCTTCGGCCCCGAATGCCTGCCGTTGAACCTGCCCGCCGGGGGCGGCACGCAGGTGATCGGTTGCCTGGGAAACACTTCCGGCGACAGCGATCTGGGGCCGGTGGCCGACTGGCACCAGAAGATCATCGACCAGGTCGTCGAGGTCAACGAGACCGTCATGGAGCACTACCTCGACCTCGGCGAGGAGGGCCTGTCTGGCGAGGAATTGCACGACGCCTTCGAGCAATGCCTGCGCGAGGGCCATCTGGTGCCAGTGTTGTTCTGCTCGGCGCGCAGCGGCGCCGGCGTCAAGGAACTGCTGGAAGTCGCCGAGCAATGGTTCCCCAATCCCGCCGAAGCGAACGAACCGCCCTTCGAAAAGGGCGCCGACCGCCAGCGCATCCAGGCCTCGCCCGACCCCAAGGCGCACGTCGTCGCCGACGTTTTCAGGATCGTCAACGACCCCTTCGTCGGCAAGCTCGGCATCTTCCGCGTTTACCAGGGCACGGTGAAGCGCGACACGCAGTTGTTCGTCGACGATGGCAAAAAGCCGTTCAAGGTGGGCCATCTGTTCAAGCTGCGTGGCAAGGACCATGTCGAGATCGACCAGGCCATTCCCGGCGACATTGCCGCGATAGCGAAGGTCGACGAGTTGCATTTCGACGCGGTGTTGCACGACAGCCACGACGAGGACGAGATCCGCCTGGCGCCGCAGGACTTCCCCAAGCCGATGTTCGGGCTGGCCATCGAGGCAGCCAGCAAGGGCCACGAGCAGAAGCTGGCCACGGCGTTGCACAAGCTTTCCGAGGAAGATCCCTGCTTCGCCGTCGAGCACGAGGCCGAGACCAACGAGACCGTCATCCGCGGCCTGTCCGACCTTCACCTGCGCATCAACCTGGAGCGCTTGAAGGACCGCTACGGCGTGGAAGTGAAATCGCGCCCGCCGCGCATCGCCTACCGCGAGACCGTCAGCAGCAAGGCCGAGGGCCACCATCGCCACAAGAAGCAGACCGGCGGCGCCGGCCAGTTCGGCGAGGTGTTCCTGCGCATCGAACCGCTGCCGCGTGGCACGGGGTTCGAGTTCGTCGACGAGGTCAAGGGCGGCACGATCCCGGGGCAGTTCCTGCCGGCTGTCGAAAAGGGCGTGCGGCAGGTGCTGCGCAGCGGCGCGCTGGCGGGCTACCCGATCCAGGACGTGCGCGTGATCGTCTACGACGGCAAGCACCATCCGGTCGACAGCAAGGAGGTCGCCTTCGTCGCCGCCGGCAAGAAGGCGTTCCTCGACGCGATCGGCAAGGCGCGCCCGCAGGTGCTGGAGCCCATCGTCGACCTGGAGGTCAACGCGCCCGAGCAGCACATGGGCGACATCAGCGGCGGACTGGCCAGCAAGCGCGCGCGCATCAGCGGGACCGACAGCGTGCGCGGCAGCGAGATCGTCGTACGCGCCCAGGTTCCGTTGTCGGAACTGGAAGGCTACGCCGCCGAACTGAAATCCGTCACCGCCGGCCGCGGCCGCTATTCGCTGGACTTCAGCCACTACGAACCGGTGCCACCGAGCGTCCAGCAGAAGCTCGTGGAGGCCTACAAGCCCAGGGCGGAAGACGACTAGCGCCATAGGTGCATCGCTGCGGCTAGGTGCATCGCTGCGGCGCGATGCCGGCTTCACATGGACTGAAAGAAGCTGGCATCCCGCTGCAAGGAACGTGCACATGCGACTGAGCCCCCCGGATCTGCCGGTGTTCGCAGTGCCGAAGTTCGCAGTGCCCACGTTCGCACTGCTGGCGATCGTCCTCCTCGTCACGGCCTTTCCGGCCGCTTCCACCTGGGCGCAGGTCGCCGGCAGCAGCCGGGTCATTCCCAACTTTCCGCGCCCGGCCGGTTCGCCGGACCCGGCCCTGCGTGTGGAGTACTCCAACGGCAGCGAATCGCCGCCGATGATGGTGCGCACCGCGCCGGGGCGGCTTGAGCCTTTGTACCGCCGCTCGCCCGATGGCGGTTACACGCCAGCCCGTGCATCCGGCTACCGCATCGCGATGACCTCGTGTCCCTCGATGCCCAGCGTGAGCGGCGATCCGCGCACTCGCATGATCGACCTGGCCGCGGCGGAATGGGCCTACTTCGGGTTGCCCGTGCTGGACCTGTCGGTGGAGCCGGCGGCGATCGTGCCGCGCCTGGCACAACCCGGCGAAGTCATCGACATCATTACCCCGCGCAGCAACGCCTCGATCGGCGACCGGGTGCTGCGGCAGGCGCCGCGACTGGGGATGATGGAGGACGACGGCCCCGTGCGCGCGACCATCGCCGGGTACTGGGCTGCCACAGGCAGCGAGGAAGCGATGCGCGTGCAGAGCATCGTCAACTACGGCTGGCACGAAGCCGGCTGGGCGATGCCGTGGTCGGCCGCCTTCATCTCATGGCTGGCCTGCGAAGCCGGTTGGTCGCCCCAGCAGTTCCGCCGCAGCGGCGGACATTACGACTACGTGCTCGCCTCGGCGCGCGCGCGCGACGGCAGCGATCCGGGCCACGCGTACGTCGCGTATGACCTGGCGGAAACCGTTCCCGCAGCGGGCGACCTGTTATGCACGGCCCGTGGTTCGAGTACGTTCTCTTCCATCGCCGACGTGCGCAACATGAGCAGCGACTCGCTCGCGTTGCATTGCGACCTGGTGGTCAAGACCGACCCGAAGACGCGTCGCCTCTACGGGATCGGGGGCAACGTCAATCACGCCGTGACGCTGACCATCATCGCCACCGATGCGCAAGGACGCCCGCTGACCGATCGCGACATCGTCGGCGCCAACCGCTGGTTCGCGGTGCTCAAGCCCCGCCAAGGCGGCGCCGCCGCGCATGATCTCAATGGCACGCCGGCGGTGCAGTCGCTGTACCGGAACTATGCGCGATATGCGACGGGCACCCGCGCGCCGCCGCCGCTGCCGCTGCCTCCGGCGGCTACGACGACTGCGGCCAAGCCAGTCGACAGCAAGCCGCCTGCGAAGAAGCCGAAGAAATAACCGTGCGTCGGGCGCGCATCACCCATCCGTCCCCCACCGGGATCACAGGGGGGCCCCGAACCGGGTGCTAGATTCATCGCTTGCCTGCTGGCGCGGCGCGACGAGCGTTTCTCGGCGCGGCACACGCCTGCCGCAACTGGGGAGGAGCACCGATGTCCGCCGCATTCCCGACCCGACAAGCCCGAGCCGGCGATCAACCGCTCGCGGTATTCGACGAAGCCGACCGCAACCTGTTCCGCGCGTCGTTCGGTCGCACCGCGTTCATGATGCAGCATCGCCTGGCGCAGGATCCCTTGTTTTCCCTGCCGCGGCTGGCTGCCGCAGCGGCACGGCTGATCGAGTCCGGTCGCGGCAGCCGTTTCACCGTCCGTGCAGGCTCGCACTCGGTGAACACGCCCTACACGCATGGAAGCGCGCGACCGCAGTCGCTATCGGCCTTTTACGACATCGAGACCTCGGACTCGTTCATCAAGCTGGGCAACATCAGCGAGGTCGACGAAGCATATGCGGCAGTCAGCCGCGCCGTCGTCGCCGACACCGAAGCCATGCTGGGCCACGCCATCCTCGGGGGAGTGACGCTGGTGAACATGACCGTGTTCATCGCCTCCCCGAATGTGGTGACGCCCTACCACATCGACCACGACGCCAACTTCCTGTGTCAGATTGCCGGCGAGAAGGATGTCTATTTGTTCGATGCGAACGACCGCGAACTGCTGCCGTTGGACGAGATCGAGCAGTTCTATTTCGGCAACACGGATGCGGCCCGTTACCGCGAGCAATTCCAGCCCCGCGGCAGGTGCTTCCATGTCGCTCCAGGCCTGGGCGTGCACCAACCGCAACTGTGGCCACACTGGGTCAGGAACGGTCCGAACGTCTCCATCAGCGTCAGCATCCACATCTGCACGCGCGACCTGGACCGGCGCGCGCATGTGATCCAGGTGAACCGCATCCTGAAGAAGGCCAGACTGCACCCCAGGCCACCCGACGAGTCGATGCTGCTGGATTCGATCAAGGCCTCGGGGCTGCACCTGATCGGAACATCGCATCCGGAGTCCACGGCCGAAGTCGTCTATTCGGGGCTGGATCGACTTTCGTCAGGCGTCAAGAAGATGCGTTCGGTAAAGACGGCGACGAGGGAATGGGTCTCCCGCCTGGGGCACGGCCCCAGGCATTAGCAGTGCCCGCCAAGGGGTGCGCCTTCGCTGCGTAACGCCCGGGTCGCGCCCCGCGTGCGCTATCGCGCGCGCTTCGCCACGGGTATCGTCTGCAGGTATTCACGCTTGGAACCTGCAATGAACCAGCCCGCACTGGGCGCACGCCGCCATTTCCTGTACCTCGCCGCCACCGTTTTGGCCGGCGGCCTTGTGTTGACGGCATGTTCGACCGTCAGCGCCCTGCTCGGCAACGAAGTGACCTTCACACAACTGCAGTTGCAGCAGTCGCTCAACCGCAATTTCCCCAAGCACTACGACAAGCTTGGCGGCCTGGTCTCGATGACGCTGATGAATCCGCGGTTGTCGATTCCCGAAGGCAGCAGCCGGCTGCGCCTGGATTTCGACATCGGCCTGGGCGCCTTGGGCAGCGACAGCAGTCAGCCTACCGGCCGTTTCGCCGTGACCAGCGCGCTGCGCTACGACCCGTCCACCCGGGGACTGCACCTGGACCAGCCAATGATCGAAAATGTCGACGTGCCGGCACTGGGCGGGGTGATGAACAGCAGTTCTCGCGCCCTGCTCAATGCCTGGCTCGGCGATTACGCGCGGCAGGAGCCTGTGTACCGCTTCGACAACAGCCTGCTCGACAGGCTCGGATCGCGTCGCATCGGCGCCACCGAGATCGCGAACGGGCACGTAACCGTCCACCTCGACCAATGACATGCATCCTTGACATGCTCCAGGAAAGCCGCCGCCGGTCCCTCGCCCCTCTCATCCTGTCCGTAATGCTGAGTGCCTGCGGGGGCGACAACGACAAGGGCGGCCGCATCGACGGCGTCGCCGACGAGGCGTTGCCTGCCCCACGGGCCAACGTGCGCGGTGGCGTCACCGGAATGCCCTCCAAGCCAGGACCAGGACAGGTCGGCCCGCCGTCGGCGGCGCAACCGGACATGCTCGCGCTGGACGAGAACGGCAATCCGATACTGTCCGATGACACCGGCGCCGACGGCGAGCCCGTGGAGGGCGTGTCCGTGGATGGCGCGACATCGCAGGTCGCCACCGATGCGACCAGCGCACCCGTCGAGGCGCCGCTGGCGGACGAGCCCACGCCGCAGGATGCCATCGCGGTGGTGCGCGACTACTACGCTGCCATCAACGCCCGTAATTTCGACCGCGCCTATACGTTGTGGTCGGACGCCGGTCGCGCCAGCGGCCAGTCGCCGCAGCAATTCGCCGACGGCTTCGACAACACCAGTGGAGTGTCCGTCGAGATCATGGCGCCCAGTCGCGTGGATGCCGCCGCCGGATCGCGCTTCATCGAGGTGCCGGTGGCCTTTGCCGTCACCGGCCAGGATGGACGCGAACGCCGTTTCGTCGGCGCCTACACGCTGCGCCGGGCCGTCGTCGACGGCGCCACGGCCGACCAGCGCGCCTGGCGCATCGCTTCGGCAGACCTGCGTGAAGTGACGCAGTAAGCATGGATGAACCGGCCCGCAGCGCAGGGGGCAAGCAGGCGGTCCCGCGCGTCGTGCTCGATACCAACGTCTGCCTGGACCTGTTCGTGTTCCACGATCCGCGCGTTGTCGCGCTGGGGGCTGCGCTGCAATCCAGCCAGGTGCATGCGGTGACCGACGCCGCCTGCCGCGAGGAGTGGTTGCGCGTGCTGCGGTATCCGCAGCTTGCCCTGGACGAAGCCGCCCGGGCCAGCGCGGTTGCCGCGTTCGACGCGCTCGTGGAATGCATGCCGGCGGGCGAACCGGAGGCAGCGCTGCCGCCCCTTCCCCGCTGCGGCGATCCCGACGATCAGAAATTCCTCGAACTGGCACGAAACGCCGGCGCGGGCTGGCTCGTCAGCCGCGACGACGAACTGCTTCGCCTCGGCCGCCGCACCCGTCTCGACGGCCTGTTCGAGATCATCGAACCGCAGGCCTGGCCGCCTGCGACGGAACGCAACGCCTAGTTGCGTGTCGATCGGCGTCGCGTCCATTGGTTCGCGACCATCGACCGTTTGATCAGATCTCGAAGCGATAGCTCAGCTTGACCACCAGTTGCTCGTCGTCGCGCAGCTCCAGGCTGTCGCGCAGCAACTCCCTGGGCTCCTCGGAGAACTCGTCCTGCTGGTAGCCGCCACGGCCGTACACCACGTACAGGTACGACAGCGGCGCAAGCTCGTAGCGGTAGCGGATCTGGAAGCCGAGGTTGCGCACGCTGAAATCGTTGATTGGCTCGGCAGTTTCAATCGAATTGCCGGAAGCATCGACGCGATATCCCTGCAGCAGCGGCGCATCCAGGCCGATCGCCTGCAACTTCACCCGCAGCTCGTGGCGGTCGGTCATGATCCAGTCGAGCCCGGCGTTGAACTGGAGCCAGCGCTCGTCGAACTCGCCGATCAGGTTGTCGCGCTGCCACACCAGCCACGCCGGTATGCGCTCGTAGTACACGCCGGCATAGACGCTGAAAGCATCGTTGATGAAATAGGTCGGCGTGACCTCGAAAATGTAACCGACCTGGTCGTTGCCGGCGAGGCCACCGCTTAACACGTTGGCGTCGACCTCGAACCCCCAGTCGCCCTTGCGCGGCCGGACATACTCGTAATACGCATTGAAGTTCGGGGGCAGGTTCACCGAACCGTTGCCGCGCGTCAGAAGGTCGTTGACGCCGGCGCTGTTGACGTTGAGCTGCATGTACTCGGAACTGCCATCGACCACTCCACCCTGCCGGCTGATCCGGAACTGGTTGGCCAGGCGCTCGCCGTGATCGTTGTGGTTGGTGCTGGCGCGCCAGCGCCATTCCTTGGACGAGTAGCGCGAATCCTCAGGCAGATCGGTGAAGCGGCGCCGAAGTTCCCAGTGGGCGTAGTTGGTGCTGTTGCGCGCCAGATAGCCGAAGTCGTTGATCTGCAGCTCGTTGCCGAAGTGCATGCCGATCCACTCCTGGCGCCAGCCACCGTCCATTTCGTACTTGATCCAGGTGGTGAAGCCCGAGTCGCGCGTAGTCTCGCCGTCCTGGTCGATCTGGCTGCCGATCACGCGCGTCTGCAGGCTCAGGCGTTCGGTCGGCCGCCAGTTCTGGTCGATGCCGCCCACGGTCGCCTCGCGATCGAGGAACGGGCGCTCCACGCGCGTCAGCATTGCGCCCAGGTTCTGCTCGCTGAAGTCGCGCACCAGGCGCAGCGCCGCGAACGTGCGTCCGACTTCGTCGGCCTCTTGCGCTGCGAACACGCCGTACTTGGTCGCGCCGATGCTGCCGTTGAGCTTGACCGCGGCGGTAATGTCGCCGGCTTCGCCGCTGCCGTCGTCGGCGGGCGCGCCGACACGGCGCGTGTAGAGGAGCTGGCTGAAATCCGACGGCGTGGTGAATTCGAAGATGCCCTGGTTCTCGGTGAAGAACGGGCGCTTGTCGCTGACGAAGGTTTCGGTCGCGCTGAAGTTGATGACCAGGTCGTCGCTCTCGACCTGGCCGAAGTCGGGGTTGAGCGTCGCGGTCAGCTGGAACTGGCCGTTAGGCTTCCAGAAGATGTCGGCACCCGCGTCGAAGTCGCTGTCGTGCGCGACATTGTCGTACAGGCCGGACGCGTAAGGCGTGATCGCCAGCAGCGACTGGCTGTACTGCTGGATTTCCAACGGCGCGAAATCCGACAGGAAACGGGGCAACTCGAAACTCGCCGCCGGCCACGCGGAACGTTCACCGGTGGACCCGATCACACGGTCGAGATAGACCCGGATCGTGCGCATGCCATCGCGGCCGCTGCGCATCGGCGCGGTGTACCACGGAATCAGCAGTTCCACGTTCCAGCCGGCCTCGTCCTCGCTGACCGCGTGCTGCCACTGGCCATCCCAATCGTCGTTGAATTGGTTCTCGTTGGTGACCACCGAATCGGCGATGCCGCCGGTGGACGCCACGGTGAAGTCGTACGCCGTGCGACCATCTCCGTCGAAATCGACCATCAGGTTGATGCGGTCGACCTGTTCCTCGAAGTCGCGTTGCACCTTCTGCCGGGTACGCGTCTGCGACGGCTGCAGGTTGCGGAACGCGACCGCAAGGCCGTCCGGGGTCGCCATCACCCATGCTTCGGTCGTCAGCGTGCCCGGTTCGCGGGACAGCGGCTGCACCTTGCGGAAGTCGGTGACGTGG
>DATDBD010000118.1:0-5614 GCA_036525015.1 Lysobacter sp. | reverse complement strand
AGCTTGTTGAGCAGGTCCAGCAGCTTGCGGTGCTCGGCACTGGCATACGGAAACGGGGCGTTTTCGCGCACCGACAGGTCGTCGACCACCATCGGCCCGCGGCCGGTGACCAGCCACTCGAAGCAGACGCCGGTCTGCGTGGCCATTTCGACGAGGCGCTCGAGTTCGGGCAGGGCCAGGCCACCCAGCCATTTGCGCGAGGTTTCGCGGCTTACCTCGTAATGACCGGCCAATGCCGTGGTGCGGCCGCGGCCCTTGATGAAGCCGGTATGGTCCAGGGCCTGGTTGAGGCGACGCGCGAAGGCGGCGTGTAGCGTCGTCGTCATCGATCACTCGTCGGCCGCTCCGGCCGGGCCGCTGCTGCGATTGTTGCGTCCCCCATTCATGCATTGGCCAAGTTGCGGTTGTTGACAAAGCCAATTGGGGAGTGGCATACCGTCGTCAAACGCAACGCTGCCAAGGAAAGGACATGCGAAAGGAATCTCGCGCACCGGGCGCCCTCGACACCCTCGACACCCTCGACACCGGCTATCTGCTCCCCGAAGACGCGTTGCTGGCGCTGGTTCAGGCCCGCGACCAGTTGCGGCTGCTGGCGCGCCTGACCGAGCCCGTCGCTGCACAGGACGATGCCGAACTGGCGGTCTCGCCGGTGGCGTTGGCGCATTGCTTCGATCGGCTGGCCGGTGACCTGCAAGGCGTGATCGATGCCGCGCACTGGCGGCGGCCGTCGCAATGAGTTGACCACCCCCCCTCTATCCTCGCCCCTGCTGCGTGTCCTCGCAGGTCACGGCCGGCCCGTTGCCGGGTCGGCCCCGGAGGTTCTGGCATGGCATCGATACGGCGGGAAATACAGGTGGCTGCGGAGCCCGAGCGCGTGTGGGACGCGCTGCGCGACGTGGGCCGGATACACGAGCGTCTGGTGCGCGGGTTCGTCACCGACTGCCGGCTCGAAGGCGACGCGCGCGTGGTCACTTTCGGCAACGGCATGTCCGTGCGCGAACGCATCGTCGACGTCGACGAAACGCAACGACGCGTGGCGTGGTCGGCAGAGGGCGAGCCCTTCAGTCATTACAACGCGTCGGTGCAGGCGTTCGCCGAGGGCGACAGCCACACACGACTGGTCTGGATCGCCGACCTGTTGCCCGACGAACTCGAACCACAGATCGCCGGCATGATCGACCAGGGCATGGTGGCGATGAAGCGGACCCTGGAGCAGGACCAGGAACCGGCGGCATGATGATCTACGACGCCCTGCGCGAAAGCCACGAACGGCAGCGCTCGCTGTGCCGCAAGCTGCTGCGCACGAAGGCGCACGACCAACGCCGGATCGACCTGTTCGGCGAGCTGCGCATCGAGCTGGCGGCGCACGAGGCCGCGGAGGAGCGCTACCTGTACGTGCCGATGCTGATGGACGACCGCGGACTCAATTCATCGCGCCATGCCCTGCACGAGCACCACGAGATCGACGAACTGATCGAGAAGCTGCGCGAGGGACGACCGGGCGACCGCGGCTGGCTGGCCACGGCGCGCGCGCTGTCCAAACAGGTGCACCATCACCTGCGCGAGGAGGAGACCAAGTTTTTCCAGATGTCGGGAAAGATTCTGAGCGCCACGCAGAAGCAGCGGCTGGGCAAGAAGTACCTGGCCGATTACCGCAGCATGCATCGCAAGCTCGCCGCGGATGACTCGTAGCGCCTAGCGCGCCAGTTCTGCCGCCAGGGCCCGCAACATCGCCGCGCCGTCGCCACGCCACGCGCTGCCGTGCATGCAGGCCAGCGTGGTCGGTTGGGTCATGGCCAGCTTCTCGATGAGCGCGCCCGCATCGCGGGTGTGCGAGAAATAATCCATTGCCCGGCGAAAGCCTTCGCTGGGTCCCAGGATGTCGCCGTCGGTCAGGGCGACGCTGCCATCTCCGGGTTGGGTCAGCAGGTCGCCGCACATCAGCGTCGCGGTGCTCGTCTCGATCAGATACCCGCACTCCCAGGCATGCGGCAGGTGCGGCGCGTCCAGCCAGCGCACGCTGTGGCGACCCAGCGGCACGACCTCGCCATCGGCCAGTCCGCGCGGTGCCCGGTCGGCCAGATCACCGATCGACACCATCGCCGCGACGGCACTGCATAGCGGCGCGGCCTGCGGCGCGGCGGCCAGCCACTGGTTGAGCGAGCCGCACTCATCCGCTTCCACGTGCGAGAACGCCACGTGACGCAGCCGCGCGACCGGCATCACGTGCGCGACCGCCTCGCGCACCAGCGGGAACAACTGGCGCAGGCCGGTGTGGAAAAGCAGTGGCTCGTCATCAAGGATGAGGTACTGGTTGAACGAGAACGCACCGGCGTCGCCGGGCAGCATCACCGGCGTGTTGATGCGGAAGATGCCGTCGGCAATCTCGTGCACGTTGGTGCCGGACTGCGTGTTGGTGGTGGTCATGTCGCCCTCGCTCGGAAAGCCGGTGTTTCGCTCAATAGCGCCGAAGCAGCATCGACGCCGACGGTCTGGGCGCCTCGCGGATCAGGCCGTCGCTCTGGCGTTGCACGGCATTGGCGTGGATGCGTTGCTGCCAGGCCGGCGTAAGCAGCGGCGTAGCCGGTAGCGACATGGCGGTGATGCCAATAGCGACCGTAGCGGTGGCCGGCATCGGGCTGGCCACCGATACCGCCGGCGCGGCGAACACATCGGTGCGGTTGTCCAGGTCGCCGCTGCTGGTCTTGACGTAGAACGGTACGAACACGTTGCCGCGGTTGCGCAAGGCCTGGTAGTCGCCGAGGAAGTAGCCGCCCGCATTGGGCGCGACGTCCAGGTCGAAGACATTGGCGATGCGCGTCTCGGCCCAGGTCGTGCCGCCGTCGATCGAACGCGCCAACCAGTACTCGGTCTGCAATACGCCGGTGTCGACGGTGTTGGCGCGCAGGTCGTAGTAGGTCACGCCCACGGTGCCGTTGCCCAGCACGTGCACGCTGGGAGTGAAGGCGTGCACGTTGACGGCGTTGTTGTTGACGCGCACCGGCGCAGACCAGGTCTGGCCATCGCTCACGGATCGCGACAGGGCGATGGCGTCGACGGCGCCGGCGCTGAAGCGCGCGTCCTGCCAGACCACGTAGAGATCGCCGTTGCGCGGATCGACCGCCGCCTGCGGCAGCAGCGAGCCGTCGCGGATCAGCGTGCCGGTGTCCGGGTCGCGCGCGCCGATGGCGAGCTGGTCGGCGATGCGCACCGGCGCCGACCAGGTCGCGCCCTTGTCGGTGGAGCGCACGATCACGACGGAGGCATTGCGCACGCCGTTGACGGATTCGAGCTGCGTGAACACGTTGACCAGCGTGCCCGCCGGCGTCACCACGATGACGTTGCCGATGGTCTGGCGGTTGAGGCCCGGGTCGTAGATGACGCGCGCCGGCTCCCAGTTCGCGCCGCCGTTGGTGGTGCGGGCGAAATACGTCGGGCCGCCCGTGTCGTTGGGGAGCAGGCGGTCCCACACCGCGTAGACGAAGTTGGAGTCGGTCGGGTCGGCGGTGATCGTATTTTTGTCATTGAAGGCGCTGGCGCCGTCCTGGATCAGCGTGACCGGCCCGCTCCAGGTGTTGCCGCCATCGAGCGAGCGCATGACCAGCATCGCGTTGACCGATCCGGCCGCGAACGAAGCACCGGTCGTCGACAGCGCCATCGCATGGGCGACGCCGTTGGGCGAGAACGTGACCCACGGGTCGGTAACGCGCGCATAGTCGCCGCCGTTGAGCGTGTTGCCGCCGCCGCAGCGCGAGAACGGCAACGGCCGCCGTGTCCAGTTGACCCCGCCATCGCGCGACACGGCCGACACGATGCCGCGCGCAGAACCATTCGACCAGCGATCCTGCTGCCACACGCCGATCATGTGATTGGCGTCGCCCGGATCGATCGCCAGGTGCGGCTCGACTTCGGCGTTGATATAGACCGTGCCGTTGACGGCCTGTCCGTCGCACCCCTCCGCGAACGTGCTCACGCCGGAGGCGCGGTATTCGGGATCGACCTGAGGCAGTGGCGGGGGAGGGGGCGGCGGCGGAGGCTCGGGCGGCGGAGGTGGTCGCTGCGGGGGAGGCGGATCGCCGCTGGTGATCGTCAGCCGGGCGTAGTCGGGGCTGCCGCAAGCGGCCAGGCACAGGGCAAGCGCAAGTACGACAGGACCGACGAACGACTCACCCTTCATCGCACGCTCCCAGACAGTCCGACGCGCCGGGCGGTCGGATCAGGTTCCAATCTAAGCAGCGGGGATGTTTGCCGGCTGTGTACGGGAGTTCCTGCTCCCTTCTTTGGTACGTCTTTGGCGCGAATCCAACGCCTTGCCTCGCTTTCCTGGGGGCGTCCGCGGCGCTGGATCCCCCTTCGCTGGAATGACGACAAAGTCCCGATTCGAAATGCGGACCGCAAAATACCGCCGCCGTGCCCATTACAGTGGTCGCGGGGAATGGCAGTGTTCTGGGGAGGACACGCATGGAGAATTGGAAAGGATGGGTGCTCGCCGCCCTGATCGGGTCGGCGATGGCACCGGCCTTCGCGCAGGCAGGCGCGCCAGCAGACGCGCAGGTGGACGCACAGGTAGATCTGGCCCCGTACCTGCGACGCGATGCATTCGAGAGCATCAAGATCTCGCCAGACGGCAAGCACTACGCCGCCACGGTGCCGCTGGAGGACCGCACGGTGCTGGTGATCGTGGGACGGTCCGACAAGCAGTACATAAGCAAGGCTGCCGGCGTCAAGGATTCGGTGATCGCCGACTTCTGGTGGGCCAACGACGAACGTGTCGTCGTCGCCATGGCGGAGCGCATGGGCAGTCGCGACCAGCCTTATCGCACCGGTGAGCTGCATGCCGTCAGCATCGATGGCGAGCGCGCCAAGACCTTGGTCGGCCGGCAGCCCGACCCTGCGGGCCTGGTGACGACCTACGGCAACACCAGCGACCGCGAATACGCGGACTTCATCGACCGCGTGCCCGACGACCCGCGCAGCATCCTGATCGGCGTGTCGGACTTCAGCGCCAACCCGCAGACGCGTGTGGAAAAACTCGACGTCTACACCGGCCGTCGCACGTCGGTGACGATCGCCCCGATACGCCGCGCCACGCTGATTACCGACCCTCGTGGCCAGGTCCGGTTGGCCGAGGGTAGCCGCGGCAGCGACAACTACAGCAAGCTCTACCACCGCGAGAGCGCCACTGGCGAATGGACGCTGGTCAACGACGAAGCCACCAGCGGCCATTACGAGTGGCCGCTGGGCTTCTCGGCGGACGGCGTGACTGCCTACCTGAGGGTCGCCCAACCCAAGGGGCCCGATGCCATCGTTGCGTGGAACACGCGCACCGGCGAGCGCAAGGAGGCGCTGCGCGATGCCGACGTAGATCCTTACGCGCTGCTGTTCGATCGCGACGGACGCACGCTGATCGGCGCGCAGTACATGAGCGGCGGCGTGCGCAGTCGGTTCTTCGATGAGGCCGGCGATACCGCGCGTGCCTATCGCAGGCTGGAGAAGGCGTTCCCGGGCTCGACGGTGTCGATCAACTCGTTCACCCGCGACGGCCGCATCGCGCTGGCGCAGGTCTGGAACGACCGCGCGCTGGGGGACTACTACCTCTACGACACGCAGACCC
>DATDBD010000117.1:0-19267 GCA_036525015.1 Lysobacter sp. | reverse complement strand
CTTGAGCGTGACCTCGAGTTCCAACCTGTCGCCCGGGACCACCATCCGCGAGAACTTGGCGCCGTCGATCTTGACCAGGTAGAACAGCTTGCCCTCGGTGCCGGACTGGTGGGAGAGCTGGGTCAGGATGCCGCCGGCCTGCGCCAGCGCCTCAATCACCAGCACGCCCGGCATCACCGGATGCCCTGGGAAATGGCCCTGGAAGAATGGCTCGTTGATGGTCACGTTCTTGATCGCGACGATACGCTTGTGCGCCTCGAACTCGACCACGCGGTCGACCAGCAGGAACGGATAACGATGCGGCAGCATCGCCTGGATCGCAGTGACGTCCAGAGGGAGTTGCAGAGAGTTCATAGGGTCTGTGGGCACGTACGAAGCGGGTCGCGCCGGGCCTGAGGGGGCACGGAGCAAGGAAGAGTGAGGAAGTGTATGTCGATACGCGATCGAGCGATGACGCGGCGCCGTGCCCCCTCAGGCCCGGTCCTCCGGGTTGCTCCCCAGTGGCCGCCATGCGGCGCCGCACGGCTCGACCTTGCAGGCAGCAAGGCGCATCGCCGCGCAACACCACCTGGCGGACACTGGGGAGCAACGCGACCTGCTTCGTACGTGCCCACAGACCCTTATTCCTTGTCGGCAGCGTTGACGCGCCTGGTGAGCGCATCAAGCTGCTTGAAACGGGCGGCGTTCTTGCGCCAGCTGCGATTGTCCATCAACGGCGTGCCCGACGAATACTCACCGGGCTCACGGATCGAACTGGTGACCAGGCTCATGGCGGTCACCACGACCTTGTCGCAAACCTCCAGGTGCCCGAGTACGCCGGCGCCACCGCCTATCAGGCAGTAACGGCCGATCCGCGCGCTGCCGGCAGCGGCCGAGCAGCCCGCCATCGCGGTGTGCGCGCCGATGTGGACGTTGTGGCCGATCTGGATCTGGTTGTCGAGGCGAACGTCCTCCTCGAGCACGGTGTCGTCGATCGCGCCGCGATCGACGCAGGTATTGGCGCCGATCTCGCAGTCGTCGCCGATCACCACGCCGCCCAGTTGCGGCACGTTGAGCCAGTGGCCGGCTTCCATCGCCAGGCCGAAGCCGGCGGCGCCGATCACCGCGCCCGGATGCACGACCACGCGCTGGCCCAGGCGGACGCGCGCGACCAGGGTGACGCGCGCGACCAGCTCGCTGGCGGCGCCGACGACGCAATCCTCGCCGATCACGCAACCGGCGCCGATCACGGCACCGGCCTCGATGCGGCTGCGCGCGCCGATGCTGACGTGCGGGCCGATATACGCGCTGGCGTCGATCTGTGCGCTGTCGTCGATCACCGACGAGGGATGGATCCCGGGCGCGCGCAGCGGCCGCGGCTCGAACAGCGCGGCCAGCTTGGCGAATGCCACGTACGGATCCTTGGCGATCAGCGCCGTGCCGGAAAATCCATCGGCATCCTCTTCGCGCATGACCACCACGCCCGCCTGGCTGTCGGCCAGCTGGCTGCGGTATTTGGGATTGGCCAGGAACGCCAGCTGGCCCGCCTGCGCGCGCGCCAGCGTGCCAACGCCGTGGACCCGCGCCGAGCCGTCACCGCGCAAGCCGAGCGCGAAGCGCCCGGCGAGTTCGGCGGCGTCGAACGAAACCTGTGACACGGGAATGCCTTTGCGGTGCCGGCGGACTTAGAACGAGCCGCCAAAGGTGAACTGCAGGCGTTCGATCTCGTCCTCGTCTTCCTTGCGCAGCGGGAAGGCATAGCTGATCGAGATCGGCCCCATCGGCGAACGCCACATCAGCGCCACGCCGGCCGAGGAGCGCAACTCGCCCGCATCCCAATTGTCGATACCGTCGTAGACGTTACCGACGTCGAAGAACGTCGAGACACGTGCGGCCGGGGTGTCGAGCAGGGTGGGGAAGTACATTTCCATCGAGCCGATCGTCTTCAGCGAGCCACCGATGGGCTGCGAGAACGTGCTGCCCGGGAACGGCACGTCGCGCGGGCCGAGGGTGTTGTCGGTGAAGCCGCGCACCGAGCGCACGCCACCGGCGTAGAAGTTCTCGAAGAACGGCAGGCCGTCGGCGGTGACGATGCGGGTGCTGCCGTCCGGATTGGTCAGCACGCGCGTGGTGGCATCGCCGTAGCTGTCGCCGTAACCGAGCTCGGTGCGCGTGTTGAGCACGAAGTGGCGCGACAGGGGCCAGAACCTGGAATAGTTGTAGTTGAGCTTGTAGTACTCGACCGTCGAGCCCGGCAGCGCGACTTCCGCCGAGATGCGCTGGACGCTGCCGCGCGTGGGGGTAAGGAAATTATCCAGTGCCTGGCGCGCCCAGCCCAGTTCCATGCGCCAGGCATGGAAGGTGCGCTGGCCGAGGGCGTCGATGTAATCGACGATGCTCTCCGGCGTCGAGCCGCGGAAGGTGAAGATCTCGTTGCTGTCGATGCCGAGCATCGCCGACACGGAGTCGGTCTCGGTGATCGGAATGCCCAGCACCATCTGCCCGGCACCGCTGGTGCTGGTGTACTGGGCGGTGTTGTAGTCGGAGTTGTCGAACTCGCGCCACCACAGGTTGTAGCCCAGCGACACGCCGGTGTCGGTGAAGTACGGGTTGACGAACGAGAAGTCGTAGCGCTGCAGGTAGTCGCTGCGCTGCGCCTGCACCGAGATTCGGTTGCCGCTGCCGAGGAAGTTGGTCTGCGACAACTGGACCTGCGCGGTCAGGCCGGACAACTGCGAGAAACCCAGGCCGAACACGAAGCTGCCCGAGGTGGTTTCCTTGACGTTGTAGACCACGTCGACTTCGTCGCTGCTGCCGGACACCGGCTGCGTCTCGACATCGACGCTCTCGAAGTAGCCCAGGCCCTGCAGGCGGATCTTGGAGCGGTCGATCGCCGCCTGCGAGTACCACGAGCCTTCGAACTGGCGCATTTCGCGACGCAACACTTCGTCGCTGGTGCGGTTGTTGCCCTTGAAGACGACGCGGCGCACGTTGACGCGCGGACCGGGCACGACCTGCATGTTGATGCCGACGGTCTTGTTTTCCTTGTCGACGTCCGGAATCGGATTGACCTGCGCAAAGGCGTAGCCGATGTTGGCCAGGCGCGCGGTGATCGCTTCGGAGCTGATCTCCAGCAGGCGGCGCGAGAAGATCTGCTCGGGCTTGACCAGCACCAGCTTCTCGATCTGTTCCTTCGGCAGGATGGTGTCGCCGGTGACCTGCACGCTGGACACCTTGTACTGGTCGCCCTCGCTGAGGCCGGCAGTGATGAACATGTCCTGGCGGTCGGGGCTCATCGAGACCTGGGTGGAGTCGATGCTGAAATCGACGTAGCCGCGGTCGAGGTACCACGAGTTGAGCTTCTCCAGGTCGCCGGAGAGCTTCTCGCGCGAGTACTGGTCGTCGCGACGGTACCAGCTGAGCCAGTTGTGCTCGGCCGACTCCCAGCCTTCGACGATGGGTTCGTCCTCGAACTTCTCGTTGCCGATCAGGTTGATGTGGCGGATCTTGGCCGCCTTGCCTTCCTTGATGGCGATGGTGACGTCGACGCGGTTGCGATCCAGCCGCGACACGGTGGGCGTCAGTTCGACGTTGTACTTGCCGCGGTTCTGGTACTGGCGGGTCAGTTCCTGGGTGACGCGGTCCAGGCTGAGGCGGTCGAACGTCTCGCCCTCGGCCAGGCCAATGTCCTTCAGGCCCTTCATCAGGTCCTCGGTCTTGAGGTCCTTGTTGCCGGTGACGGTGAGCTTGTTGATCGCCGGACGCTCGGTCAGCGTGACGATCAGGATGCCGCCCTGGCGGTCGATGCGGACATCCTCGAAGAAGCCGGTCTTGTAAAGCGCGCGGATCGCCTCACCGGTGCGTGCCTGGTCGACCGTGTCGCCACGCTCGATCGGCAGGTAGGTGAACACCGTACCGGCGGAGATGCGCTGCAGGCCATCCAGGCGGATGTCGGTGACGGTGAAAGGCTCCGCCGGTCCCTGGGTGACCGCCGACTGGGCCCAGACGGGGAACGCCGGGGCCGAGACGAGGGCCGAGGCGAGGGCAAGGGCAAGCAGGCGGCGGGCAGGGTGTCGCGTCATCATCACGTCCGGTTGGGATTCTTTTTTGCCTGGCGCGGGACTGGCCGGCGCAGGGCTTGGGGTCGAGACTTCCTGTCCACGGGGCAAGGCCGGCATCAGCGCACCAGGTTGTTCACGATGTCGTTGTAGAACGCCAGACCCATCAGCCCCGCGATCAACGCCAGACCGACGTACTGCCCGGCGGCCATGACGCGTTCGCTGACCGGGCTGCCCTTGACCAGCTCGATAAGGTAATACAGCAGGTGACCGCCGTCCAAGATTGGGATCGGCAGCAGGTTCAGGATGCCCAGGCTGAGCGACAGCAGGGCCAGCATCGACAGGTACCAGGCTGCCCCGTGCTGGGCGTAGGCGTTGGCCGCGCGCGCGATCGTGATCGGGCCGGCGACGGTGTTCTGCACCGAGACGCGGCCGCTGAAGGCCCGGCCGATCATCGCGACCAGTTCGCTGGCCTGGTGGGCCGTTTCGCGAAATGCCGCCGGAATCGCCGCAACCGGGCCGTAGCGCAGCACGGCGTCTTTGGCCGGTTCGGCCGGGGCAGTCGATTCCATGCCCAGACCCCAGTATTGCGAACCGTCCTTTGCGGGCATGCGGCTGGGCGTGAGTTCGAACGCAAGGCGATCGCCCTTGCGCTGTACCTCCACCATCGCCGAGCCGCCACGCTCGCCCAGCTTCTGGAGCGCCGGCCGGATGTCGTCCCAGGATTCGATGGACTCGCCGTCGACCGCGGTGATGCGGTCGCCTTCGGCCAGCACGCCCCAGGCCGGCGTGTCCGGCACGACGCGGCCGACCACCGTCGGCATCAGCGCATGGCGCGGCGTCAGGCCGGTGACTTCCACGGCGCGGCGCTCGTCGAAATGCTCGGGCAGCCTCGACAGGCGCAGCGTGCGCACGACTTCGTCGGTGCGCCCGTATGGACGGATCTTCAGTGCGATGTCGCGATGGTCGAGTGCGGCTGGAATCAGTGCCAGCTGTGCCTCGCTCCAGGTCGGCGTGGCGCGATCGTCCACGGCCAGTACCGTATCGCCGTGGCTCAGTCCGGCCGAGGCGGCGAGGCCGGTGGCCTGGCCGATGACCGGAGCGAAGTCGGGGCGTCCAATGACGAACATTGCCCAGAACAACCCCACGCATAGCATCAGATTGGCGATCGGGCCGGCGGCGACGATCGCGATTCGCTTCCACACCGATTGCCGGTTGAAGGCGCTCGCTACGTCGGCCGGGGCCACCTCGCCTTCGCGCTCGTCCAGCATCTTGACGTAGCCGCCCAATGGAATCGCGGCGATCACGTACTCGACACCGTCGCGACCGCGACGCGACCACAAGGCCCTGCCGAAACCGATCGAGAAGCGCAGTACCTTGACGCCGCACCGGCGCGCGACCCAGTAGTGGCCGAACTCGTGGAAGGTGACGAGCACGCCAAGACTGACGATCAGCCACCAGACCGAGCCGAAGAATTCGCTCATGCACTTGCCCTGGTGGTGGCCTGTTCGGCATGCCGCCGCGCCTGCGCATCGGCATCGCGCAGTGCCGCCAGCGATGAGGCCGGGGTGGGAGGAAGCGCGGTGAGGGTGTCCTCGACCAGCGCCGGTATCGCTAGGAAACCGATCCGGCGCTGAAGAAACGCTGAAACGGCGACCTCGTTGGCCGCATTGAGCACGGCCGGGGCCGTGCCGCCGGCGGCCAGGGCCTCGAAGGCCAGGCGCAGGCAGGGGAAGGCGGCCAGGTCCGGTGGCTCGAAATCGAGGCGGCCATGGGCCAGCAGGTCCAGACCGCCGACGCCCGAGGCCATGCGCTCGGGCCAGCCGAAGCCCACCGCCAGCGCCGTACGCATGTCCGGCAGGCCCAGCTGGGCGAGCGTGGAGCCGTCGATGAATTCGACCAGCGAATGCACCAGGCTCTGTGGGTGCACGAGCACCTGGATGCGGTCGCCGTCCACGCCGAACAGGTGGTGGGCCTCGATGACCTCCAGGCCCTTGTTCATCAGCGTGGCCGAGTCGACCGAGATTTTCGGGCCCATCGACCACTTGGGATGGGCGACGGCCTGCTCGGGAGTGACCCCGGTCAGTTCCTCGCGGCGGCGGCCGCGGAAAGGCCCGCCCGAAGCAGTCAGAAGAATGCGCTTGAGGCCGGCGTGCGCGTGCGCGTCGGGCAGGCACTGGAAGATCGCGTTGTGCTCGCTGTCGACCGGCACGATGGTGGCGCCTGCTGCGTGCGCGGCCTGCATCAGCAGTTCGCCGGCGAGCACCAGCGATTCCTTGTTGGCCAGCAGGATGCGCTTGCCGGCGCGCGCGGCTGCCAGCGTGGACGGCAACCCCGCCGCTCCCACTATCGCGGCGACCACGGTGTCGCAGGCGTCGCCGGCCACCAGCGCTTCGAGCGCGTCGTCGCCGGCGTGGGCCTGGGTCGACAGTCCGGCGTCGCGCAGGCCGTCGCGCAGCGCGGCGAAGCCGGCGTCGTCGGCGATGACCGCGTGCTCGGGACGATGCGTGCGGCACAGCGTCAGCAATGCATCCACGTTGCGGCCGGCGGCGAGCACGGTGGCCCGCAGCGATTGCGGATGGCGCGCGATCACGTCCAGCGCGGAAGCGCCGATGGATCCGGTGGCACCCAGTACGGCTACACGACGCATCATTACAGGCCCGGCCCGATCATCCAGCACGATCATTCATCTCGATCAGAAGCCCAGCACGGCCTTGCCGAGGGCGAATACCGGCAAGGCCGCCAGGACGCCGTCGATACGGTCGAGGATACCGCCGTGCCCCGGGATCAGGTTGCCCGAATCCTTCACGCCGGCGTGGCGCTTGAGCAGACTCTCGAACAGGTCGCCGATCACCGAGAACAGCACCGCGAACAGGGCGACCAGCGCCACCGCCGGCAGTTGCGAAGGGTGCGCACCGGCGAACAAGGCAAACAGCACGCCGACCACGATGCCGGCCACGACGCCGCCGAGCAGGCCTTCGATGGTCTTGTTGGGGCTGACGCGCGGCGCCAGCTTGCGGCCCGCGAAGAAGCGGCCGCCCAACTTGCGGCCGGCGAAATAGGCGCCCGAATCGGCCGCCCAGACAATCGCAAGCGAAGTCAGCAGCCAGCGATGGCCGTTGGGCTGGCTGGCGTGTATCCAGGCCAGCGCGCACCACGCCGGGATCATGCTCAACGCGCCTGCGGCGAGCTTGAAGACGCGGGCATGCGTGTCGTGGTCGCTGGCGAAGTCGTAGCGACCCAGCCACAGCAACGCCACCAGCCACCAGACCACGCCGATCACCGACATCAGCTGGAACAGCACCAGCGTATAGCCGACGCTTGAGCGCGATGCCCACACCAGCGCGACCACCAGCGCCAGGTTGGCCGCCAGCAGCACGGTGCGCGACAGCGTGTCCTCGATCTCGGCCAGGTCGAACCACTCCCACAACCCGATCATGAACAACACGGCTGCCAGCGCCACCAGCCACGGCGTCGGCAGCAGCAGGATTGCCGCAATCGCCAGGGGCGCCATCACCAGTGCAGCGAGCAGGCGGGTTCGGGTCATTCAGGGGTCTCGGTTTGGGTCGTGGCGGCCGTCGGGGCCACCTGGGAGCCGGTCAGGCCGAAGCGGCGTTCGCGTCCGGCATAGTCGTCCAGGGCGCGTTGCAGTGTCGCCACATCCAGCTCGGGCCACAACAGATCGGTGAACCACAGTTCGGTGTACGCCAGCTGCCAAAGCAGGAAATTGCTGATGCGCGTCTCGCCGCCGGTGCGGATGAACAGATCCGGTGGCGGCAGGTCGGCCAGACAGGTGCGGGCGGCCAGGGCGGCCTCGTCCACGTCCTCCGGTGCCAGCCGGCCGGCGGCGACGTCCTGCGCCAGCGAGCGCGCGGCCTGGGCGATGTCCCAACGGCCGCCGTAGCTGGCGGCGATGGTCAGGTGCAAGCGGCTGTTGGCCTGCGTGCGCGACTCGGCGCCTTCCATCTGCCGACGGATCACATCGCTGAAACGGCTGCGCTCGCCGATGAAGCGCACGCGCACGCCACGGCGGTCGAGTTCGTCGACCTCGCGTTCGAGCGCTCCCAGGAACAGCTTCATCAAGCCGCCGACTTCGTCCTCGGGCCGCCCCCAGTTCTCGCTGGAAAACGCGAACAGGGTCAGCGCCTGGATGCCACGCTCCAGGCAGAAGTCTATGCAGACGTTGACCGCGCGTGCACCGGCGCGATGGCCGATGATGCGCGGCCGGCGACGGCGCTGGGCCCAGCGCCCGTTGCCGTCCATGATGACGGCGAGATGGTGCGGGATGCGCGCGGGCGCAGCGTTGGCGGATTCGGACGACATGGCGGGACGGGTAGACCCGTCAAACCGCCATAAGTTCTTGCTCTTTGGCCTTGACCACTTCGTCGACATCCTTGATCGCCGAATCGGTGATCTTCTGGATATCGATTTCGGTGCGGCTCGCTTCGTCCTCGGTGATCTGCTTTTCCTTCAGCAGTTCCTTGACCTGGTGGTTGGCGTCGCGGCGGATGTTGCGGATCGCGACTTTGGCGTCCTCGCTCTCGCTGTGCACCAGCTTGGACAGTTCCTTGCGGCGCTCCTCGGTGAGGGCGGGCAGGTTGAGGCGGATCACGGTGCCGGCGGTGGTGGGGGTCAGGCCGAGGTCAGAGGCGAGGATCGCCTTCTCCACCGGGCCGACCATCTGCTTTTCCCACGGTGTGATCGTCAACGAGCGCGCGTCGGACACGGCCACGGTGGCGACCTGCGACAGCGGCATGTCGGAGCCGTAGTAGTTGACCTTCAGATGATCGACCAGCGCGGTCGTGGCGCGGCCGGTGCGGATCTTGATCAGGTCGTGGCGAAACGCTTCGACGCTCTTGGCCATTCGGGTCTGGGCGTCTTTCTTGATCTCGTTGAGCATCGCCGGCTCCTGTCCTGTAACGGTAATCGCGGGATTATATAGAGCGGGGCCCGCGGCCGCGAACCGGCACCTTCGAGGCGGCTGTCAATGACCGTGCGCGTGGCCGTGCGGGGCCCGCTCGTGGCGGTCGTGCTCGCAGCCACGGCCACGCTCGACCTGCAGGGTCGGATGGTTGATGCCGAAGCGATGGTCGAGTTCGTGGTTCAGCTCGTCGATGAAGGCGTCGTGGTCGCGGTCGTCGGGCCGCACGAGATGGGCCGTCATGGCGATCTCGCCCGCACCCAGCGACCAGATGTGCAGGTGATGGACCGCCACCACACCTGGCCGGGATGTCAGGAACTCCTGCACCTGCGTCTGATCGATGCTGGCGGGCACGGCATCCATCGCGGCATTGAAGCTCTCGCGCAGCAGGCCGAACGCGCCCAACGCGACCACCACGCCGATCAGCAAGGCCGTCACCGGGTCGAGCCACGTCCATCCCAGCCACCACATGCCCGCGCCAGCGACGACGGCCGCCAGCGACACCGCCGCATCGGCCACCAGGTGCAGGAAGGCGCCGCGGCGGTTGAGGTCGTGGTCGTGCCCGTGACGTACCAGCCACGCGGCGCCCAGGTTGACGGCGATGCCGACGGCGGCCACGAGCATCACCGGCAGGGCGGGGATTTCAGGCGGGGCGCTGAAGCGGCGCACCGCTTCCCAGGCGAGCGCGCCAGAGAAGGCCACCAGCAACAACGCATTGGCCAGCGGAGAGAGCAGGGTGGCGCGGCGCCAGCCGTAGGTATGCCGCGCCGTTGGCGTACGCTTGGCCAGCACAGCCGCGCCCCAGGCCAATCCCAGGCCGAGCACGTCGCCGAGGTTGTGCAGCGCATCGGACAACAGCGCCAGCGAATTGGTGGAGAACCCGTAGCCCGCTTCCAGCATCGTGTAGGCGAGATTGATCAACGTGACCGTAGCAAAGGCGCGGGTCGTGTTGAGGCTGTGGTCGTGGTGGTGTGAATGGCCCATGTGGTGAATCGTGGCATGCCTGCGCCGGTGACACTATTACAGCGTTCCCGGGCTGCGCCCAGACAACCCCAAAGTTTGCCGCGCAAACTTCGGGCCCCGCTGCGCGATTCCACACTCCATCCGCACCTGCGGTGCGAATCGCCCCTAGCGTTTCCCGGACTGCGCCCAGGAAACCCCAAAGTTTGCTGTGCAAACTTCGGGCCCCGCTGCGCGCTTCCACACTCCATCCGCACCTGCGGTGCGAATCGCCCCTAACTTAGGGGCTCGGCTTCCACTTAGGGGCTGGTGCGTTGGCTCAGGCGTTGTTGCGGCCGTGCACCAGCGTGCCGATGTCCTCGCCGTGCAGGATCTTCAGCAACTGGCCCGGATGGCCCATGTCGAAGATGCGCAGCGGCAGGTCGCTGTCGCGGCACAGAGCGAAGGCAGCGGTATCCATGACCTGCAGGTCGCGCATGATGACCTCGTCGTAGCTCAGCTTCTCGAAGCGCACGGCGTCCTTGTGCTTCTTCGGATCCTTGTCGTACACGCCATCGACCTTGGTGGCCTTGAGCAGCAGGTCGGCGCCGATCTCGATCGCGCGCAGCGCCGCGCCCGAGTCGGTGGTGAAGAACGGGTTGCCGGTGCCTGCGGCAAAGATGGTGAGACGGCCCTTCTCGAGATGACGCACGGCGCGGCGGCGGATGTAGTCCTCGCACACGTCGTTGATCTTGATGGCGCTCATGACGCGGCACTTGGCGCCGAGCTTTTCCAGCGCGTCCTGCATCGCCAAGGCGTTGATCACCGTGGCGAGCATGCCCATCTGGTCGCCGGTGACGCGGTCCATGCCGCCGGCGGCCAGGCCGGCGCCGCGGAAGATGTTGCCGCCGCCGATGACCAGCGCGATTTCGGCGCCCGCCTGCTGGGCTTCGATGACCTCGCGCGCCAGGCGGCTGATCATCTTCGGGTCGATGCCGTAATCCTCGTCTCCCATCAGCGCCTCGCCGGACAGTTTGAGCAGGACACGGCGATAGGCGAGCTGGGACATGGCGACCTCGGAGGAGTGGCGGGCGGCGGGATTGTACGGGATAGGGCTGTGGGGCCGGCGTGGCGACGGTGCGGCCCCCTCGGGAATCCGTGGGCTGCGCAAGCGCGTGGGCCCCACAAAAAAGAAAAGGCCGCGATCGCTCGCGGCCTTTCCGGTACTGCGTGAAGCGGCGGCTTACGCCAGGCCGGCCTGCTTCATGACTTCGGCGGCGTAGTCCTCGACCACCTTCTCGATGCCTTCGCCGACCACCAGGCGCTGGAAGCCGACGACGTCGGCACCGGCGGCCTTGACGGCCTGCTCGACGGTCTGGTCGCTGTTCAGCACGTACGGCTGGCCGTACAGGGTGACCTCGTTGACGATCTTGGCGATCTTGCCGCTGATGATCTTCTCGAGGATCTCGGCCGGCTTGGACTTGTCCTTCTCGGACATCTTGGCCAGTTCGATTTCCTTTTCCTTGGCGACGAACTCGGCCGGCACGTCGGCGGCCTTGTTGTACGGGGGGCTCATCGCGGCGATGTGCATCGCCAGGCCGCGGGCCAGTTCGGCGTCGCCGCCCTTGACCTCGACCAGCACGCCGATCTTGCCGCCATGCACGTAGGCAGCGACGTTGTCGTTGCTGCTGACGCGGGCCATGCGGCGGATCTGGATGTTCTCGCCGAGCTTGGAGATCGCGGCGGCACGGGCTTCCTCGACGGTCTCGCCGGAGGCCAGCTTGGCGGCCTTCAGGGCTTCGACGTCGGCGGCGCCGGAGGCCAGGGCGGCCTGGGCGACGGCGTTGGCGAAGGCCAGGAAGTTCTCGTCCTTGGCGACGAAGTCGGTCTCGGAGTTGATCTCGACCAGCACGGCCTTGCCGCGGTCCTGGGCAACCGCGACGCGGCCTTCGGCGGCCACGCGGTCGGCCTTCTTGTCGGCCTTGGCCAGACCCGACTTGCGCAGCGCCTCGACTGCCGCGTCGATGTCGCCGTTGGTCTCGGAGAGCGCCTTCTTGCACTCCATCATGCCGGCGCCGGTGCGCTCGCGCAGTTCCTTGACGAGGGATGCGGTGATTTCAGCCATGGGGTTTACCTCGTAATGTTTGAAAACGTCATCCCCGCGCGAGCGGGGATCCAGTGTGATGTGCCGCTGGACTCCCGCTGCGCGGGAGTGACGAGCAAAATCGGTGCGGCCGCGCAGCTTGGCGCGGCCGCATGACGCAGGTCTTACTCAGCGTCCTTCTTGGCCGCCTTCTTGGCCGGGGCGCGGCCACGCGGGGCCTTGCGCTCGGCACCGGCTTCCTCGCCCTCGGCTTCGGCGAAGTCTTCCTCGCGGACGCTGGCGGCCTGCGGGGAGGCGGCCTTGCCTTCGAGCACGGCGTCGGCGGCGGCGCGGGCGTACAGCTGCACGGCGCGGATGGCGTCGTCGTTGCCCGGGATGGCGTAGTCGACCAGGGCCGGATCGTAGTTGGTGTCGACGACGGCGATGACCGGGATGCCGAGCTTCTTGGCTTCCTTGATGGCGATGTCTTCGTGGCCGATATCGATCACGAACAGCGCGTCAGGCAGGCGATTCATGTCCTTGATGCCGCCCAGCGAGGCTTGCAGCTTGTCGCGCTCGCGACGCAGGCCCAGCACTTCGTGCTTGACCATCTTCTGGAAGGTGCCGTCGGTCTCGGCGGCTTCCAGGTCCTTCAGGCGCTGCACCGACTGCTTGACCGTGCGGAAGTTGGTCAGCGTGCCGCCCAGCCAACGCTGGTTCATGTACGGCATGCCGCAACGCTCGGCTTCTTCCTTCATGGAATCGCGCGCCGAGCGCTTGGTGCCGAGGAACAGGATCATGCCGCGCTTCTGCGCGACGCCCGAGATGAAGTTCATCGCGTCGTTGAACAGCGGAACGGTCTTCTCGAGGTTGATGATGTGGATCTTGCCGCGGGCGCCGAAGATGTACGGGCCCATCTTCGGGTTCCAGTAACGGGTCTGGTGACCGAAATGGACGCCGGCTTCCAGCATCTGGCGCATGGTGATCTGGGGCATTGCTTTAACTCCAAGGCAGTGGAACCGGCCGCCGGTTTAGGTGATGGCGGCTGTCCGCGGCAGGGCCGGGGACGATGGTTCCGGGGTTGGGCCTCCCCACTGCTTCCGTGGCCGAACCCTCATTAGCCTGACGGCTATCGAAGGCACCCCGGCACGGAGGGTGGCAGCGGGTGTGTATTCGCCTGCATGGGAGCCTTCAGCCCCTTACTGTCGCCCGGCGTGGGCGGCGCGGCCGACTCGTCAAAACACGGGTCCGGCCGCAAAGCCGCGGAATTGTAGCCGCAACAGGCCGTTGCGGACAACTTTGCGGCGTCCTGAACCCTGAATGGCCCGCAGATAGGCGATAATGACCCATGGCCATCACCATCAAGACCCCCGAAGAGATCGAGAAGATGCGCGTCGCCGGCCGTCTGGCCGCCGAGGTGCTCCAGGTCGTCGCCCCGCACGTGAAGGCGGGCGCGACCACCGAGGAACTGGACCGCATCTGCCACGATCATATCGTCAACGTCCAGCAGGCGATCCCAGCCAACGTCGGCTACAAGGGATTCCCCAAGACCGTCTGCACCTCGGTCAACAACGTCATCTGCCACGGCATCCCGAGCGAGGCCAAGGTCCTCAAGGATGGCGACATCATCAATATCGACGTCACCGTCATCAAGGACGGCTGGCACGGCGATACCAGCCGCATGTACGTGGTCGGCACGCCATCGGTGATGGCCAAGCGCCTGGTCGACGTCACCCGCGAGGCGATGTTCCGCGGCATCCGCATAGTCAAGCCGGGCGCGACGCTGGGCGATATCGGCGCGGCGATCCAGCAGTACGCCGAGGCCGAGCGTTTCAGCGTTGTGCGCGAGTACTGCGGCCACGGTATCGGCCAGATCTACCACGAAGACCCGCAGGTGCTGCACTACGGCCGCGCCGGCGAGGGCCTGGTGTTGAAGCCGGGCATGACCTTCACGATCGAACCGATGATCAACGAGGGCGCACGCCATACCAAGCTGCTCCCCGATGGCTGGACCGTGGTCACCAAGGACCGCAAGCTCTCGGCGCAGTGGGAGCACACCGTAGTGGTGACCGATGGCGGCGTCGAGATCCTGACCCGCCTGCCAGGCGACGATAACGATCTATGAGGGCCTGTTGACATATGCAAAGCAGGTCGCGTGGGGTCTCAAGGGCTGTCAGGTGGTGTTGCGCGACGCAGCGCCTTGCTGATTGCAAGGTCAAGTCGAGCGGCGCCGCATGGCAGCCCTTGAGGCCCAACCCGAAGGGCCGGACCGGAGGGCGCGTGATGCCGCGTCATCGCTCGGTCGTGTATCGACATACACTCCCTCGCTCTGTCCTTGCCTCACGCGCCCTCCGGTCAGGCGCGACCTACTTTGCATATGTCAACAGGCCCTAACCCCGATGCCGCCGAGACCGGGATGGCGGCGCGTGACCCGTCGCGCCCGGCGCCGGATGGCTCGGACCGGGCGCTGGCGATCCGCAACGCGCTGGCCGAGGTGGACGTTTCGCTGGCACTGCGGTTCGATGCCGAAGCCAATGCCGATATCGATCGCCTGCTGCACGCGCGCAGCGCGGCAATGGATGCGCAGGTGCGCCTGGCCTGGGCCGACTGCATCGACGCCGATGCGCCGCTGGCGCTGTTCGCGGTAGGCGGCTACGGCCGCGGCGA
This sequence comes from Lysobacter sp., assembly GCA_036525015.1. Taxonomy (GTDB): domain Bacteria; phylum Pseudomonadota; class Gammaproteobacteria; order Xanthomonadales; family Xanthomonadaceae; genus Lysobacter_J. The sequence goes on along the minus strand of DATDBD010000117.1, from coordinate 4,620 downwards.
ACTGTTTCCACAATCGGACATCGACCTGCTGGTGCTGGCCGACGCCGATGCCCAGCAGCGCCACGCCGATGCATTGTCCTGCTTCATCACGCTGCTGTGGGATGCGGGCCTGCCGGTAGGCCACGCGGTGCGTTCGATCGCGCAGTGCACCGAGGCGGCTGCCGACATCACCGTGCTGACCGCGATGCTGGAAGCGCGGCCGCTGATGGCCGACATCGAGCATATCCATGCGCTACAGGCCGCGATCGCGCCGAGCGTGGTGTGGCCGGCGGGCGAATTCTTCGCCGCCAAGCGCGAGGAACTGCGCCTTCGCCATGCGCGTTACGGCGACACCGCCGATAACCTGGAGCCAAACCTGAAGGAAGGCCCTGGCGGCCTGCGCGACGTGCAGACGCTGCGCTGGATGGCGCTGCGCATCGTCGGCACCGGCGATCTCGAATCGCTGGTGGCGATCGGCCAGTTCGGCGCCGATGAGCTGGCCACGCTCGAACGTGAGCGCCGCGCGCTGTCGCGTCTGCGTTTCGGCCTGCACCTGGTGGCCGGCAAGCGCGAGGAAAGGTTGCGCTTCGATTACCAGAAGTCGCTGGCCGACCGTCTGGGGCACAGCGACAACGCCGACAACCTCGCCGTCGAGCAGATGATGCAGGGCTTCTACCGCAGTGCAGCGCTGGTGCTGCGCATCGGCGAGCGCCTGCTGCAGCGGTTCGAGGAGCAGATCGAGGGCGAACCCGTGCCGGTGCCGCTGCCCGATGCCGGTGGGACGTTCGAGCTGCGGCGCGATTACCTGGCCGCGTGCAGCCTAAAATGGCCGCGCGATGCGTTCGACATATTCGCGTTATTCGCGGTGTGGGCCGCGCACGACGAGATCCGCGGCCTGCATTCGCAGACGGCACGCGCGCTGGCCGAGTCGCTGTCGCGCGTGCCGGCATTCCAGCAGGCCGAGACCGCATTGCGCGATCGGTTCCTGTCGCTGCTGCGCGGCCCCCATCCGGTGCACGCGCTGGAGCGCATGGCGCGCCTGGGCGTGCTGGGGCGCTGGATTCCGGCGTTCGCGCGGGTTTCCGGCCGCATGCAGTTCGACCTGTTCCATGTGTACACCGTCGATCAGCACACGCTGGCGGTGCTGGGGAACCTGGCGCGATTCGCCTCGGGCATCGTCGACGAACGCTTCAGCATCGCCCACGAAGTCTGGCCGCGCCTGCGCAAGCCGGAGCTGTTGCTGCTGGCCGGCCTGTTTCACGACATCGCCAAGGGGCGCGGCGGCGACCATTCCGAACTGGGCGGCGAGGATGCAAGGATCTTCTGCAGCACCATCGGGTTGTCGCAGGCGGATACCTCGCTGGTGGAATGGCTGGTGCGCCAGCACCTGCTGATGTCGATGACGGCGCAGAAGCAGGACATCGCCGACCCCGACGTGATCCATCGTTTCGCCGGCAAGGTGGCCGATCGCGAGCATCTGGATCATCTGTACCTGCTGACCTGTGCCGACATCTCCGGCACCTCGCCCAAGCTGTGGAATGCCTGGAAGGACCGGTTGCTGGCCGATCTCTACACCGCGACGCGACTGGCGCTGCGCCGCGGCCTTGAAAATCCGGTGGCCGCCGACGAGCGTTCCGCCGAGACGCGAGGGGCTGCGCGCGCGATGCTCGCCTCGTTCGGCGTCGCCGATGGCGAGATCGCGGCCTTGTATGCGCGCATGCCCGAGGTCGGCTTCCAGCGCGGACGCCCCGACCAGATCGCCTGGCAGGCGGGGTCGCTGCGCGGCATCGCGATCGGCCAAACGCGTGTGCGCGCGCGCTCGGTAGGACGTCATGCCGGTGCGCTGGAAGTGTTCGTGCACACCCCCGATCGCGACGGCCTGTTCGCCGCGATCGTCGCCACGCTCGACCGGCTTGGCCTGGCGATCCAGCAGGCGCGCGTGCTCGATGGACCGCACGGCACCATCTTCGACAGCTTCGAGGTGATCCCGATCGATCCGCGCAATCCACCGACGGTGGAGGACGTCGAAGGCCGACTCACGGCGGTGCTGGCCGGTCCGCTCGACCAGGTGCGGCCGGTGCGCCGGGCGCAGCCTCGGCACCTGCGGCATTTCCGCATCGCGCCGCAGGTCGGCTTCAACACAATTGGTGAAGGCGCGATTGGCGAAGACACCCATCGCGTCCGCACCATGCTGAGCCTGGTCTGCAACGACCGCCCGGGCCTGCTGGCCGATGTCACGCGGGCCATCCGCGACCAGTCGCTGCGGGTGCACGACGCCCGCATCGCCACCTTCGGCGAGCGCGCCGAGGACGTGTTCCAGATCACCGCCACCGATTCCGACGGGCGCGACAGCGCGCTCGACGCCACGCAACAACAGGCCCTGCGCGACGCGCTGCTGGCCTGCCTCGAGGGAGACCATTGATGACGCAGAAGAAGTCCGCCGCCAAGACCGCACGCAAGAAGGCGGCGCCCAAGAGCACACCGCCGGGACCGGGCATCGACGAGCTGAAGTTCATGGTCGATAGCGCGTTCGAGCGCCGCGCGATGCTGACGCTGGACGAGATCGAAGGCTCGACGCGTCCGACCGTGGAGCGGGTGATCGACGGGCTGGAGAAGGGCGACTTCCGCGTGGCCGAGCCGGACGGCCAGGGCGGCTGGACCGTCAACGAATGGCTGAAGAAGGCAGTGCTGCTGTACTTCCGAGTCAACGACATGCAGGTCGTCGAGGGATTCCCGGCGCCGTATTGGGACAAGGTGCCTTCGCGCTTCGAGGGGTATGGCGAAGCCGACTTCCGCAAGCTGGGTGCGCGCGTCGTGCCGGGCGCGGTCGCCCGTCGCGGCGCCCACATCGGCAAGGACGTCGTGCTGATGCCGAGCTTCGTCAATATCGGCGCGCACGTGGGCGAGGGCACGATGGTCGACACCTGGGCCACGGTGGGCTCGTGTGCGCAGGTCGGCAAGCACTGTCACCTGTCCGGTGGCGCGGGTATCGGCGGCGTGCTGGAGCCCTTGCAGGCCTCTCCGACGATCGTCGAGGACCATTGCTTCATCGGCGCGCGCTCGGAGGTGGTCGAGGGCTTCGTGGTCGGGCATCACAGCGTGATCGGCATGGGCGTGTTCCTCGGCCAGAGCACGCGCGTCTACAACCGCATGACCGGCGAGGTCAGTTACGGATCCGTGCCGCCGTACAGCGTCGTGGTGTCCGGGCAGTTGCCGGCCGCGGACGGGTCGCATTCGCTGTACTGCGCGGTGATCGTCAAGCAGGTGGATGCCAAGACGCGCTCGAAGACCAGCATCAACGACCTGCTGCGCGGGTTGGCGGAGTAACGCGTCCCCCGCGACGCACTTCCCCGGCAAGAACTGCGGTACTTCGGCCTGGATTCCCGCCTTCGCGGGAATGACGGCTTCCACAACAACACGCGCATCTGCGAACACATGACGACCACGCTTTACGGCCTCTCCAACTGCGATACCTGCAAGAAAGCCCGCAAGTGGCTCGACCGCTTCGGCGTCGCCCACGCCTTCGTCGATTACCGCGACCAGCGCCAGTCGCCGGAGACGCTGGTGGGCTGGAAGGACCAACTCGGCGGTTGGGACGCGATGATCAACAAGTCCTCGACGACGTGGCGCACGCTCCCGCCGAACCGCAAGGAACCGGCTTCGGATGCCGAGTGGAAGCTGTTGCTGAAGGAATACCCGCAACTGATCCGCCGGCCGGTCGCGGTCACCGATGACGGCCAGGTCAGCCAGGGCTTCAGCGACAATGGTTTCAAGAAGCGTTTCGGAGTCGGCGCATGAGCGACGCGATGGGCGCGACCAGTGATGTGCTCGAACTGACCCGCGAGCTGATCGCGCGCAGGTCGCTGACGCCGGACGATGCCGGTTGCCAGGAGCTGATCGCGAAACGCCTGGAGCGCGCAGGGTTTGCTTGCGAGCGCATGCGTTTCGGCGACGTCGACAATCTGTGGGCTGCGCACGGCGATGGCGGCCCGACGTTGGTGCTGTTGGGCCATACCGATGTCGTGCCCCCCGGGCCGCGCGAGTCCTGGAGCAGCGATCCGTTCGGGCCCGAGATCCGCGACGGGCTGTTGTACGGTCGTGGCGCGGCGGACATGAAAGGCAGCGTCGCGGCCTTTGTCATCGCGCTGGAACGGTTCCTCGCCGCTCATCCGGATCATCCGGGTCGCGTGGCCCTGCTGCTGACCTCGGACGAGGAGGGCGATGCCGTCGATGGCGTACGCAAGGTGGCCGACGCGTTTCGTCTGCGTGGCGAGCGCATCGACTGGTGCATCACCGGCGAACCCTCGTCGATGGCGCGACTGGGTGATCTGTTGCGCGTCGGCCGCCGCGGCACGCTGTCGGCGACGTTGACCGTGCGTGGCATCCAAGGCCACGTCGCCTATCCGGAGAAGGCACGCAATCCGATCCATCAGGCGATGCCGGCGCTTGCGGAACTATCCGCGCGGCACTGGGACAAGGGCTACGAAACCTTCCCGCCCACCAGCCTGCAGATCAGCAACATCCACGCCGGTACCGGTGCCAACAACGTCATTCCCGGCGAACTGCAGGTGCTGTTCAACCTGCGCTACAACCCGACCTGGAACGCGGCGCAACTCGAGCAGCAGTGCGAGGACGTGTTGC
>DATDBD010000116.1:0-12697 GCA_036525015.1 Lysobacter sp. | reverse complement strand
GTCACTTTTCTTTGCTGGCCCAAAGAAAAGTAACCAAAAGAAATGGCCTCCCCGACAGATCAGCCCCACGACCGGAGGGGTCAAGGGGATTTTTCGACTCGCCATCCATGGCTCGGTCGAAAAACGGCGCACATCCATGTGCGCCGCCCTCCGGGTCTGGAGGAGTGGTCGGCTGTTCAAAAGCCAAAGTCACAGCGAAAACCTCTTCCGTAAATAAAAACGCCGGCCACGGGCCGGCGTTTTGATTCTTGACGGGAGCAATCCCGTCACTTGATCAGGAAATCCTCGAGCTTGCGCCCGGCGGCGGTATGGGCCGCCAGCCAGCGCGGCTGCTTGCCGCGGCCGGTCCAGGTTTCGCCGGGGTTGGCCGGGTTGCGGTACTTAGCGGCGACCTTGCCCAGCGGTTTGCCCGGCGTGCGCCCCGCGCTCCTGGCAGCCGCCGGGGCCTTGGCAACGCGACCGCCGCTGCCGAACAGTTCGGCGATGCTGTAGCCCTCGGCCTTGGCCAGCTGGGTCAGCTTGTTGCGCACCACGGCGATCGGCTTGCGCTTGCTCAGCGTGGTCTTGCGCTTCTTCGCCTGGCTGATCAGCGAGTCGAGCTCTTTCGGGGACAGCGCGTTGAGATCGATCGACATGAAACCTCCGGCAATATGGGCAAGGATTATGAGCCGATCCGTGGCTGACCGCCGGATCATAATCCGGCCCTATATTCCCGTAAATCCCGGAGTAAATACCCCGGTGTCCGCCGTCACGGTTTTGGCGCGAGCCGGGCGAATACCGCGGCGCGGTCGAGATTCTCGGCTTCGCTGGCCAGGCGGTGGCGATATTCGAACGTCCCAGCCCCAAGTCCGCGCTCCGATACGACGATGCGGTGCGGGATGCCGATCAGTTCGATATCCGCGAACATCGCGCCCGGACGCAGGCCGCGGTCGTCGAGCGCGGTTTCCACGCCGGCCGCGTTGAGTTCCGCATACAGCGCGAGCGCGGCTTCGGCCACGGCGGCGTCGTTCTTCGGGTTGATCACGCACACCACGGCGTTCCACGGGGCCATCGCCTCGGGCCAGGCGATGCCGTTGTCGTCGTGGTTCTGCTCGATCGCCGCCGCCACTATCCGCGACACGCCAATGCCGTAGCAGCCCATCGCCGGCGTGGCCGCCTTGCCGTTTGAATCGAGCACGGTCAGCTTCATCGCCTCGGCGTATTTGCGGCCGAGCTGGAACACGTGGCCGACCTCGATGCCGCGGGCGATGCCGAGCGTGCCGTTGCCATCCGGCGAGGCGTCGCCTTCGACCACGTTGCGGATGTCGGCGACGTCGTGCGGTTCGGGCAGGTCGCGGCCCCAGTTGACGCCAGCAAGATGGAACCCCTTCTCGTTGGCACCGACAACGAAGTCGGCCATCGCCGCGACGCTGCGATCGGCGACGACGCGGATCGCCTTCTTCGGAGCGACCGGGCCGAGGAATCCGGGCTCGCTGCCCAGATGCTGGTCGATTTCCTCTTCGGTCGCCAGGCGATACTCGCCCAGGCCGGCCAGCTTGGACAACTTGATCTCGTTGACGACGTGGTCGCCGCGCACCAGCGCCAGCACGAACTGCTCGCCCTTGCCAGTTTCGCCGCCCTGCGCATCGACGCCCATCAACGCAACCGACTTGACCGTGCGCTGCAGCGCGATGCCCATCAGCGCGGCGACGTCCTCGCAGGTCTTCTGCGTCGGCGTATCGATTTTGCGCATCGCTTCCTGCGCAGCCGGACGCGCGCCGGGCGAGACCGCTTCGGCCAGTTCGATGTTGGCCGCGTAATCCGAACCGCTGGAGAAGGCGATCGCGTCCTCGCCCGAATCGGCCAGCACGTGGAACTCATGCGAAACCGCGCCGCCGATCGCGCCCGAATCGGCCGCCACGGCGCGGAACTTCAGGCCCAGGCGGGTGAAGATGCGGCCGTAGGTGTCGTACATGTTGCGGTACTCAAGTCCCAGGTCCTCGTCGGTGAGGTGGAACGAGTAGGAGTCCTTCATCAGGAATTCGCGCGCGCGCATCACGCCGAAACGCGGGCGGATCTCGTCGCGGAACTTGGTCTGGATCTGATAGAAATTGACCGGCAACTGCTTGTAGCTGGCCAGCTCGTTGCGGGCGAAGTCGGTGATGACTTCCTCATGCGTGGGGCCATAGCAGTACCAGGCTTCCTTGCGGTCCTGGATCTTCAGCAACTGGCCGCCGAATTTCTCCCAACGTCCGGTCTCCTCCCACAGTTCCTTGGGCTGCACCGAAGGCATCAGCACCTCGATGGCGCCGGCAGCGTTCATCTCCTCGCGCACCGCGCGCTCGACCTTGCGCAGCACCCGCAGGCCCAGCGGCGACCAGGTGTAGAGACCGGCGGCGAGCTTGCGGATCATGCCGGCCTTCAGCATCAGCTTGTGGCTGACGATCTCGGCTTCGGCGGGAGTTTCCTTGCTGGTGTGGAGGTGGAACTGCGACAGGCGCATCGGCGGCACTTCGGGGCGTAGGGAAGCGGCCATTTTGCCGTGCCGGGAGCGCCGGCGCGAACTCAAGCGGTCAGAGGCGGCCGCCGTCGATCTCGACGCCGGACCGGGGCTCGCGGTCGATGCGCTCGTAGCGGCCGGTCTTGGGCGGTTCTTCGGCCACATGCAGGCGGCCCTGCGCATCGCGCCAGCGGTACAGCGACGGCCGCGCGTCCTCCGCCTGGGCGGCGCGGGCAGCGGCGGCTCGCAGTTGTTTGCGCTGGGTATCCTCGGGGGTGTCCCGCGTCGACCACCACGCCAGCCCGCCACCCAGGGCGATGCCGGCGACGATGGCCCAGGTCAGCCGCATGCAATCAAGGCGTAGCGGCGGCCGTCGGCGCGCACCAGGCCTTGATGCCGGCTTCGGCCAGTTGGACCTGGGAGGCGCGCTGTCCGGCGTCCATTTCGGCGTCGGGCTTGCCGTCGTTGTTGGCGTCCAGGCCCACCGGAGCGTTGCTCTTGAGGCGGTCCAGGTTCTGTCGCGCCATCACGCACTGCGAGTTGTCGGCCGGCCTGGCAGCGGCCGGTTTGGCCACGGCGGCGGTTTCCGGCGGCGCGGGCACATCGCTGCGCACGGAACGGTTGCGGTACTCGCCCTTGTCCGGTGGCGGCGAGTCCGAGTAATGGGTGACCCCCTTGGCGTCCTTCCACTGGTAGACCTCGCCGGCGATCGCCGGGCACGCGACGACGAGCAGGGCGGCGACCAGCAGGGGCAGCGCGCGCGATTGCGAAGCACGGGGACGGGACATGGAGCAGCTCCGGATGGGAGGGACACGCAGATCCGATTGCAGCACCGCCGCGCCGGCGAGGCAAGCCGTTAAACTGCAAAGATGGACCAGACGCAACAAACGCCCCGACCGCGGGGGCGCGGCATCTATCTGCTGCCCAACCTGTTCACCACCGGCGGCCTGTTCGCCGGCTTCTACGCGATCATCGCCGCCACCCAGGGCCGTTACGACGACGCCTGCATCGCCGTGTTCATCGCCGCCATCCTGGACGGCGTGGACGGCCGGGTCGCGCGCCTGACCAACACCCAGAGCGAGTTCGGCATGCAGTACGACTCGCTGGCCGACCTGATCAGCTTCGGCCTGGCGCCGGCGCTGGTGACTTACCACTGGGCCCTGTCGTCGATGAAACTCGACGGCCCGATACCGGGCAAGATCGGCTGGATCGCCGCGTTCCTGTACGCCGCCTGCGCCGCCCTGCGGCTGGCGCGGTTCAACTCGCAGGTCGGGCAGGTCGACAAGCGCTGGTTTATCGGTCTGGCCAGCCCGGCCGCGGCCGGCATGGTGGCCGCTTTCGTCTGGACCTGCCACGACCTGGGCTACACCGGCGAGCGCTTGCGCCATGTCGCGCTGGCCGTGACGGTGACGGCAGCCCTGCTGATGGTCAGCCGAATCCGCTACTTCAGCTTCAAGGGCGCCGGTCCGCGTCACGATCGGGTCCCATTCCTGGCGATCATCGTGGTGCTGGCGACAGTGGTCGCAATCGCGATCGATCCGCCCAGTGTGCTGCTGACCATCGGCGTGGTGTATGCGCTGTCGGGGCCGCTCCATGCCGCCTACCGCCGCCTGCGCCGCAGCCCTGCCAACGGGATTGCGCCATGAGCACGCCGTGGAGCGCCGAGCAGACGCAATGGTTGCAGGCCATGGGGCACCAGGTCTGGACCCTGCCTGCAGCGGACGCTTCGCCGGCGCAGGCCACGACGACCATCCCGGAGGCCGCGGCACGGCTCAAGCCGGCGACGCCCGAGCGTACAGAACGGCCGCGTCAGGCCTCCGCGTCGCGCGCTCCCGCGCCCGCGGCGCAGGACCGGCTCATGCAGGCGATCCTGCGCGCCGTCAACCGCACCGCCGGCGACGTCGCCGTGTCGACGCTGTTGCCCGATCCATCGACGCTGCGGGGCAACGCCGCAGCCAAGCGTGCGCTGTGGCCGCAACTGCGCCGGCTGCGCCGATCGGTGGAGGGAAAATGAGCGCCCTGGCGGCCGATTCTCGTCCGCTGGCGGCGCCGACGGCGCTGCGGCCGATGCGCGAGGAAGACCTCGACGCGGTGCATGCGGTGGAAGTGCGCGCCTACGAGTTCCCCTGGTCGGTGGGCATCTTCCGCGACTGCCTGCGCGCCGACTATCCAGCCTGGGTGCTGCTGCAGGATGGCCGCATCGTCGGCTACTTCCTGATGAGCGTCGCCGCCGGCGAGGCGCATGTGCTCAATGTCTGCGTCGACCCGGGCGTGCAGGGCCGTGGCCTTGGCCGGCACCTGTTGCGCGCGCTGATGCACGTCGCGCGCGGCCGCCATGCCGAGCGCGTATTCCTCGAAGTGCGGCCATCCAACGGCGGAGCGATCGCCCTCTATTATTCCGAGGGCTTCAACGAGATCGGCCGCCGCCCGCGCTACTACCCGGCGCGCGACGGCCGCGAGGATGCGCTGGTGATGGCGATCGAGCTGCTGCCGCCCGAGTAGGGCGGGACTTGGCCCGCCATTGCCTCGCGATGCCCGCGCGCGCAACACTCGAACGCGACGCCCATCCCGCAAAGGAACTGCATGCGCCTGGCACCGAAACTCTGGCTGATGTGCGCTTTCGCTTTGACCGCACCGCTACACGCCGCCGGGCCGATGGACGTGCCGGTCTTGTGGGAATCGCCGGGGTGCGACCACCAGAAGCTGGGATCGGTCGAGATCGACGCCGGCTCACGCGTGAACGAGCACACCGCCGACATCAACGTGCCGCTCGTGGACTACGGCCGGGCGATGACGAAGCTGGCCAATGCCGGCCTCGCGCAGGGCGCCAATGCGGTCGTGTTGCGCGCGCATCAGGGCGTGTACTTCACGCGAAACGGCAAGCAGAGCCGCAAGCCTGTGTACGTGAAGCTTCGCGGCGCGGCGATCCGTCTTGCCGAGCCGGGGAAATGCCAGCTCGTATTCGTCGATGTGGAAGAACTCGAAGCGCGTTCGCGCAGCGGCAAACCGGTCGAAGTGTCCTCGCGCGAGGCGTTCGAGGGCGAGTGAGGTTTTGAAGCCCCTCTCACCTTTGGACACCCTTCGGGCGCCGCAGGCGGGAGAGGGGCTAACCGATGGGTTCAGCCCAACTTCGCGCGCTGCGCGGCCAATGCTTCGCGCTGCAGGTTCCAGTCGGCCAGGCGCTTGCGCTCCTGCTCCACCACCGCAGGGGGAGCGTTGGCGACGAACGTCTCGCTGGCCAGCTTGTTGTGGCACTTGGCGATCTCGCCTTCGACGCGCTTGAGTTCCTTGTCCAGGCGCGTGCTCTCCGCGCTCAGGTCCACCAGGCCTTCCAGCGGCACCAGCAGCTTGAGTTCGCCAACCACCGCGGTCGCGGCCGCCGGGGCGGCGTGTGCGTCGGCCAGCACTTCAATGGCCTCCAGGCGAGTCAGGAAGCGCAACTGCGAGTCGAAGCGCGTGGCGCGGTCGCGATCGGCGGCGCTGGCATCGGCCAGCAAGAGCGGCACGGTCTTCGACGGCGCGACGTTGAGTTCGCTGCGGATCTTGCGCAGCGAGGTGACCATCGCCTTGAGCCATTCGATGTCGGTTTCGGCGGCCGCGTAATCCTGCCCGGCGAAATCGCCGGCCTGCGGATACGGGCGCAGCATCAACGTCGTCTCGGCCAGGCCCAGGCGCGGCGCAACGGCCAGCCACAGCTCCTCGGTGACGAACGGGATCAGCGGGTGCAGCAACGACAGCAGGCGTTCGAGCACGTACAACAACGTGTGGCGCGTGCTGTCGGCCGCCGCGGCGTCGTCACCGTTGAGGGCAGGCTTGGCCAATTCGACGAACCAGTCGCAGAAATCGTTCCACGCGAACTCGTACAGCGACTGCGCGAGCAGATCGAAACGGTAGGAAGCGAAATGCTGCGCCGCTTCGGCCGTGGTCTTCGCCAGCTGCGCGAGGATCCAGCGTTCGGCATCGGTGCGCGGCTGCGGCACGCCGGAGAAGTTCGCGCCTTCGGTGTTCATCAACACGAAGCGCGTCGCGTTCCACAGCTTGTTGCAGAAGTTCTTGTAGCCCTCGGCGCGGCCGAGGTCGAACTTGATGTCGCGCCCGTGCGTGGCCAGCGCGGCGATGGTGAAGCGCAGCGCGTCTGCGCCGAAGGCGGGAATGCCGTTCGGGAACTCCTTGCGCGTGGCCTTCTCGATCTTCGGCGCGTCCTGGGGTTTCATCAGGCCGGTCGTGCGTTTTGCCAGCAGATCTTCGAGCGAGATGCCATCGATCAGGTCGAGCGGGTCGAGGACGTTGCCCTTCGACTTCGACATCTTCTGCCCATGGGCGTCGCGGATCAGGCCGGTGATGTAGACGTCCTTGAACGGCACGCGCCCGGTGAAGTGGTCGGTCGCCATGATCATGCGTGCGACCCAGAAAAAGATGATGTCGAAGCCAGTGACCAGTACGCTCGAGGGCACGTAGCGGTCGAAGCCGCGCTCGTCCATCCGCTGTTGATCGGGCCAGCCCATGGTGCTGAACGGCCACAGTGCCGAGCTGAACCAGGTCTCCAGCACATCGCTGTCCTGCGACAGCGCGACATCGTCGCCGAGCGAGTGCGTCTCGCGCACTTCGGCTTCGCTGCGGCCGACATAGATGTGGCCGTCGTCGTCGTACCACGCCGGGATGCGATGTCCCCACCAGAGCTGGCGGCTGATGCACCAGTCCTGGATGTTTTCCATCCAGTGGCGGTAGGTGTTGATCCAGTTCGAGGGAACGAACTTCACGTCGCCGGGCTTTCCATCAGCACGTTCGACGAGTTCCAGGCCTCGCTTGGCCAGGCTGTCCATCTTCACGAACCACTGGTCGGTCAGGTACGGCTCGATCACCTGGCCGGTACGGTCGCCGCGCGGCACCTGCAGCTTGTGCGGCTTGGTCTCGACCAGGCGGCCTTCGGCCTCCAGATCGGCGAGCACGACCTTGCGCGCCTGGTAGCGGTCCAGGCCGCGGTATTTCTCAGGCGCGTTGTCGTTCACCGCCGCGACGCGGGTGAAGATGTTGATCAGCGGCAAGCCGTGGCGCTGTCCGACGGCGTAGTCGTTGAAATCGTGCGCCGGGGTCACCTTGACCACGCCGGTGCCGAACTCGCGGTCGACGTAATCGTCGGCGATGACCGGGATCTCGCGACCGCTCAGGGGCAGTGCCACGGTCTTGCCGATCAGGTGGGTATAGCGCTCGTCCTGCGGATGCACCATCACCGCGACGTCGCCGAGCATGGTTTCCGGGCGTGTGGTGGCGACGACCAGCTCGCCGCTGCCGTCGCTCAGCGGATAGCTGATCGACCACAGGAAGCCGTCTTCTTCCTCGTTGACCACTTCCAGGTCGGAGATCGCCGTCTTCAGCACGGGGTCCCAGTTGACCAGGCGCTTGCCGCGATAGATCAGGCCCTGATCGTGCAGGCGCACGAACGACTCGACCACGGCCTGCGCGGCCATCGGGTCCATCGTGAAGACGCTGCGCGTCCAGTCGCCCGACGTGCCCAGGCGGCGCATCTGCCGCTCGATGGTGTCGCCGGACTGCTGCTTCCACTCCCAGACCTTGGCGATGAAGCCATCGCGACCGAGCTCGTCGCGGGTGATGCCCTCGCGCCCGAGGTTGCGCGCCACCACCATCTCGGTGGCGATGCCGGCGTGGTCGGTGCCCATCTGCCACAACGTGTCGTAGCCACGCATGCGGTGGTAACGGATCAGCGCGTCCTGCAGCGTGTGCTGGAACGCATGGCCCATGTGCAGCGTGCCGGTGACGTTCGGCGGCGGCAGCAGGATGGTGTAGGGCTCGCCCTTGCCGCTGGGCTGGAATACGCCGCTGCGCTCCCACTCCTCGTAGAGGCGGACTTCGAACTGCTTGGGGTCGTAGCTGGGGGCGAGGGTGTGGGTCATGGGAGTCGATTGTGGGGTTGGACTCACTCTCCCGTTGGCGGGAGAGGGGTGGGGTGAGGGTGTCGGAGCGCCCTCATCCGCCCTTCGGGCACCCTTCGACTAGCTAAGGGCTGGCCTTCTCCCGCACGCGGGAGGAAGGAAAATTCACATGTCGTATTTCTTCAGTTCCAGTCCACGCGCCTGGTACTGCTTCCAGCGCTCGCGCAGCGGACCGCGTGCGGAATCGTCGGCCGGCACGACTTCAAGCACGCGGTCGAAACTTCCCGATACCGGCTCGTCGCGCAGGTTGATGACCAGTGCACGCATCGGCGTGTCGACGTCGGGCGAGGCGATCAGCACGGGCGCGAGCTCGTCCTCCTCGTCGCCGGCGATCTGGTGCGGGATGTAGGCCTCGTCGTCGAACGCCCACAGCAACTCGTCGAGTTGCTCGGCCTGCTCGGCATCGCGGGTCAGCACCAGCGTCCACAGGTTGGCGTCGTGCGCCTTGCGGGCGAGCTCGCAGACGAGCAGCAGCGGTTCCTCGCGGAACCGCTCCTTCTGGATCAGGTAGAAGTCGGCGCGGGGCACCGGACTCAGGCCGCGCGATCCAGCAGCCACTGACTCAGCAGGCCGACCGGACGTCCGGTGGCCATGCCGCGCTTGCCTTCATCGCTGGCGCTGCCGGCGATATCCAGGTGCGCCCAGCGCTGGCCCTCGGTGAAGCGCGCGAGGAAGCAGCCGGCGGTGATGGCGCCGGCCCAACGACCGCCGATGTTGTAGACGTCGGCGAAGCTGGATTCCAGCAGGGTCTGGTACTCATCCCACAGCGGCAGGCGCCAGGCGCGGTCGAAGACGTTCTCGCCGGCATCCAGCAGCTCAGCCGCCAGGTCGTCGTGCTTGCTCATCAGGCCGCTGGCGAATTTGCCGAGCGCGATCATGCAGGCGCCGGTGAGGGTGGCGACATTGACCAGCGCCTGCGGCTCGAAGCGCTGCGAGTAGGTCAGCGCGTCGCACAGGATCAGGCGGCCTTCGGCGTCGGTATTGCCGACCTCGATGGTCTTCCCGGACATGCTGGTCAGCACGTCGGAGGGGCGGTAGGCATCGGCGTCGGGCATGTTTTCCACGGCCGGCACCACCACCACCAAATTGATCGGCAACTGCATGCCGACCGCGGCGACGAAGGTACCCATGACGGTGGCGCCACCGCACATGTCGTACTTCATCTCCTCGATCCCGCCCTGGGTCTTGAGGTTGATGCCGCCGGTGTCGAAGGTGATGCCCTTGCCGACCAGCACGTAAGGCTTGGCATCGCCGCCGTTGTTGTACTTCAGGACGATGAGCTTGGGCGGGTTGGCCGAGCCGCGGCCGACCGCGAGCAGCGAGCCCATGCCCAGTTCGGTCATCTGCGCCACGTCGAGCACTTCGCACGAGGTGGTCGGGAAGCGGCTGGCGAATTCCTGCGCCTGCTGGGCCAGGTAGGCCGGATTGCAGATGTTCGGCGGCAGGTTGCCCAACTCGCGGGCGAACTGCACGCCGGCGGCGATCGCCTGGCCCTGTGCCTGGGCGAGCTTGTCTTCGCCGAGGATGGACAGCTTGCGCAGGCCAGCCTCTTCCTTCTTGCGGGCGGCGGCGCCCAGCGTAGCGGTGTAGCGATAGCAGGCGTGGTCGGCGGCGATCACGGCCTGGCGGATCGCCCAGGCGGTGTCGCGACCGGCGACCGGCACTTCCGACAACGTGAACCAGGCATGGGCGATCGGCCCGTTCCTGAGTGCGCGCGCGGCATCGCCGACGGCCTTGAGGTACTGCGGCACGCCGAACTTGCCGGCATCGCCCAGGCCCACCACCAGCACGCGGGGCGCCGTGACACCCGGCAGGTCGTGCAGCAGGGCGATCTTGCCGGTCTTGCCACTGATGTCGCCGCGCTCCAGCAGGGTACGCAGGCGGCCACCGCTGACCTCGTCCAGGGCCTGCGCCGTCGGCGTCAGGCTGTTGTCGGCGAAGGCGCCAACGACGATGCAATCGGTTTGCGCGGCATGGGGGGTGTCGCGGTTCAGGTCGAATTCGAGGGCCATCCAACAGATTCCCGGCAGTAAAAAGGAAGAGTTCCGTACAATCGGGCAGCTGAGTAGGGGCGCACCCCCCTGGCCGCGCCCGGCGCAGCCAACTCACGCCCTCGGGACGAACCCCCGAGTTTAATGCACCCCGCCCGGAAGCCGAAGCCTGATGCCCAAGCTGGACCGTTATCTGTTGAGCGAGCTCGCCCAGAGTGTCCTCGCGACCCTGGTCGTGCTGCTGATCGTCTGCCTGGGCGGCGTCTTCGTCGATGTGCTCACCGACATCACCCGGGGGCGGGTCCCGCCCGGGTTGATGCTGATGCAGTTCGGCCTGGTGCTGCTGCAGTGGCTGCCTCGCATCCTGCCCCTGGCGCTGATGCTGGGGCTGATGCTGGGGATGGGTCGCCTCTACCGGGACTCGGAGATGCCGGTCCTGGCGTCGATCGGCGTCGGTCCCCGGCGACTGCTCAAGCCCCTGATGCTGGTGGTGTTGCCGCTGGTGGCGGTGGTGGCGGCCTGCTCGCTTTGGCTGGCGCCATGGGCCGAACGGGTGTCCAAGCAGATGATCAACGAGGCCAACCGCAACCTGCTGGTGGCGGGGCTGGAGCCCGGGCGCTTCACCGAGCTGCCCGCCGGCAGCGGCCAGGGCGGCGTGATCTACATCGGCAGCATGTCCAACGACGGCAGCCGGTTCAACCGGGTGTTCGTCTACCGGCAGACCGAGGACCGGCGCGTGGTCACAACGTCGGACGACGGGAAGTTGAGTGTCGACGCCAATGGCGAACGTTACCTGAGTCTCAACAAGGGGTTCGAGGTCGAGGGGCCGCGCGCGGCGGGGCTGGACTACAACCTGTTGCGCTATGCCCGCAACGACGTGCTGCTGCCCGCCATTGAGAGGAAGTACGACCCGAATTCACCCGAACTGATGCCGACGACACAGTTGTTCGGCGATTCGAGACTGGAGGCCAACGCGCAGTTGCATTACCGATTCGCCCCGCCGCTGCTGGCGTTCGCGTTCGCGCTGATGGCGGTGCCGCTGGCACGCAGTTCGCCGCGCGAGGCGCGGTACGGCCACATGCTGATGGGCTTTCTGGCCTATCTGATCGGCATGAACCTGATGATGGCCGGCCAAGGTTGGCTGGAAGAAGGCAAGATCGCCGCCGTGCTCGGCCTGTGGTGGCTGGTGTTGCCGACCCTGGCGATCGGGCTGTGGGTGTATTTCGCGGACGGTCGCCTGCGCCGCAGGAGGGGATGGCTATGAGGCTGATGCCAAAACTCCATGACCTGTATGTCGGCAAGGTCGTCCTTGGCACGGTATTGCTGACCTGGGCCATCCTGCTGGGTCTGGACGTGATGCTTGGCTTCGTCACCGAATTCAGCGATGTCGGCGTGGGCAACTACGGGCTGCTGCAGGCGGTGGCCGTGATGGCGTTGTCGGTGCCGCGCCGGGCCTACACACTGTTCCCGCACGCTGCGGTGATCGGCTCATTGATGGCATTGGGGCAACTGGCGGCCAGTTCGGAACTGACCGCGCTGCGCGCGCTCGGTCTGTCGCGACGCCGGCTCAGCCTGAGCGTCGCCGCGGCGCTGGCATTGCTGACCGGCCTGATGGTCATCAACGGCGAGACCCTCGGGCCGTCCGCGCAAAGGCGTGCTGACTGGCTCAAGGCCTCGGCCAAGTCCAAGAACATGATCGTCGCGCAGTACTCGGGTCTGTGGGCACGCGAGGGCAACGTGATCCTCAATGCCAACGGCGGCCAGGAGCGCGAACGCAATGGCGACCGTTGGCTGGAGCTGCGCGACGTATTTCTCTACGAGTTCAGCGACGAGGGCCGCCTGCAATCGACCGCGACCGTGTCCGTGGCCGAGCATCGCCCCGGCGGCTGGTTGCTGCGCGACGTGACGCGCGTGCATTTCACCGACAAGTCGGTGCGACAGACGCGCGTGGCGGAGGAGCGCTGGAACTCCAAGCTCGACGCGGTCGCATTGGCCGCAGGCGCGGAGAAACCGCGCTACCTCACCACCGGCCAGTTGCGTGACGCGACCAATTACCGGCTGCGCAACAACCTGGATGCCAGCGAATTGCAGGAGTACTTCTGGGGGCGTTGGTTTTATCCGATCAATGCGCTGGCTTTGTGCCTGGCGGCGATTCCATTCGCGTTCGGCTCGCTGCGCAGCGGCAGCCTGGGCAAGCGCCTGTTCATAGGCATCGTCTTCTCCCTCAGCTTCTGGCTGCTGCAGACGCAGTTCGTGCGCCTGGCCGGCGTGTTCAA